>NZ_JAVLBO010000028.1:0-15627 GCF_031581085.1 Pontimonas sp. | reverse complement strand
TCTTTTCGCATGTCAGCAGTGAAGTGGTGAGCTTCGATAACCCGCTCATCGGGAAACCCAGCACCAACACCATCTACTTAGCGCGTTGACGATGTTGCTCGGCCTGGCCCTCGGCGCATCCAACCCCGTGGGCCCTCCTCCCATAACCCGGTTCCACTTTTACCCAACGGCCCGCGGGCCGAAGGAATCGTAGGCATTGTTGTTAGGGTGAAGGCACGTCAACGGCGCCCCCGTTGACGTGCCGTGTGGTCAATATCGAAAGGCTTCCTGAAGGGGCCGAGCAGTAAGGGGAATGGCATGCTGAAGGGTGTAGATCCAGTTCTCAGCGGAGGACTCCTGAAAGCCCTTGACGAGATGGGTCACGGCGACACTCTGGCCTTAGTCGACAGGAACTACCCCAGTTACAGTGCGGGCCCGCCGGTGGTCCATCTGGGCGACATTTCGGCTGTCCGGGCCGCTCAGGCAATATTCACCGTTTTTCCCCTCGATACTTTCATCGAGACTCCCCTCGTTCGGATGCGCGCCGACGAGGGCCCAGAAGCCACAGAAACCCACAATCTTGTCTGGCAAGAGGCCACTCGCAATCATCCACAGGCATTGCCAGAGGCGTTGATTCCGCGCCCTGACTTTTATGAGCGAGCGGGCCATTGCGCCGTGATTGTCCAATGCCTCGAAACAGCACCGTACTCATGTTTTATCCTCCGAAAGGGAGTGGTGTGACTCAGGAAAAGATGCCCCAGGATTGGCAGCACTTTCCGCAGGTGGTGAGGCTGATCGATTTTGCGAAGCAATCGGCCAGTGCAGAGCGGGGCTTTGGTTATCTCGACTCTAGGGGTGCTCTGGATCCGAGTGTGCCGCCGTCGCTGCTGGTGACCAGTCGGATGACTTTCAGTTTCGCCACGGGAAGTACACTGGGAATCGACGGTTGTCGCACTTTGGTTGAGCGCGGGGTCAAGTCTCTCCTCGAAGATTTCCACGACACGATAAACGGTGGTTTCCACAGCTCGCTTGGGGAATCTCCGAGTGCCGCCTCGAAGAGTGCCTACGACACCGCTTTTGTCCTCTTCGCCTCCTCCAGCGCATATGCCGCGGGTGTCTCAGAGGCACGGGAAGTCGCCGAAATAGCCCTCGATACGATGCTCAATCGCTTTTGGCGGGACGATTTGGGGATTTTCTCCAACTCTTTCAATGCGGATTTTTCGCTCTCCGAGCCCTATTTAGGCGCGAACGCAAACATGCACTCCGTCGAAGCGTTGATGGCCGCCGGCACCGCTCTTAACGATCCGAGCCTGTTGGACAAAGCTCAGGCCATCTCCCAATTCCTCATCGACCATCACGCCAGAAAGACGCAGTGGTTGGTGCCCGAACACTTTGACCTGGACGGTCGACCCCTCTGGGAATTCAATGCAGACATCCCCGACGACGAGTTTCGCCCCTACGGCGTCACGGTAGGGCATCTCTTCGAGTGGTCTCGCCTGCTCATGGAACTTAGCCAGAGCGGTGTTCGAGACTCAGAGTGGATGCCCGATGCGGCCCGAGAGCTCTACCAGACAGCAAAGCGGATCGGCTGGGCCGCGGATGGCAAAGAGGGCTTTGTTTACACCCTGGACTGGGATGAAAAACCGATTATTACTGAGCGTCTTCTCTGGGTTCTGGCCGAAGCCATTTGTGCGGCTGTCGAAATGACGGCAGAGGGAACGGTGGAAGGCTCCCATCAGGATGTCGAGCGGTGGCAACACCTGCTAGAGACCACGTTTGTGGACTCAACCCATGGCGGCTGGCACCACCAACTCACAGCGGATGGGGAACCCTCATCAACAATCGCGCGGGGTAAACCAGACGCCTACCATTTAATTCAAGCGCTCATCGCACCGCACCTGCCCCGTGGGGCAGGCATCCTCGAGCGCTTACAGCGTCGATTGTGACACAACGAAACTATCCCGCGTCCTCCAGTGTGAGCCCGCGAGTATTAGCTGGCAGAGAGTTGTTGCTCCTCCTGTGGCACGGTGATTGCTCCCGTCATGATTCCCACGGAATCATTCATTGACGCGGTGTCCGGGGTCACAACCGCCGCGCGCACACCGAGGCGTTGCACGTGGATGCGATCGGCGACCTCGTAAACCTGGGGCATGTTGTGCGAGATCAACACCACTGACAGACCCCTGTTCTTCAGGTCTTTCACCAGGTCGAGCACTTTACCCGACTCGCGAACTCCCAGCGCAGCGGTCGGTTCGTCGAGGATGATGACCTTACTCCCGAAGGCCGCGGCCCGTGCGACTGCAACCGCCTGGCGCTGGCCTCCGGAGAGCGTTTCCACGGCCTGGGTAATGTCTTGAAGCGTGCTGATTCCCAAATCCTCTAGATACTGCTCGGCCATTCGACGCATTCCCTTTTTGTCGAGCTGGCGAAAAAATGTGCCCATGAAGCCTTTTTTGCGCACCTCTCGACCGAGAAACAGGTTGGTCGCAATGTCGAGGGCAGGGGAAACGGCCAAAGTTTGGAACACGGTCTCTACACCGTGTTCCCTGGCGTCTTGAGTGCTCTTAAAGGAAACCTCTTCACCCGCAACCCACATCTGCCCGTCATCGGGAGGATGTGCCCCGGCGAAGCACTTAATGAGCGACGACTTTCCGGCTCCGTTATCGCCGATCACGGCCAATACTTCACCCGGGTAAAGATCAAAATCTGTGCCATTGAGAGCGGTAACGGAACCAAAACGCTTGGTCAGTCCACGCCCCTTCATTATTGCCTCGGTCATATTTTCACCTTCCCAATCCACTGGTCAATCCCCACGGCAATGATTACTAAAACTCCGATCGCTGCGGTCCGATATGCCTGGTCCACACCAGCGAGCGATAAGCCCATTTCGACCGCCACCACGATGGTTGCTCCAAGGAGCGCCCCCACGACGGCTCCACGGCCACCAAACAGCGATACTCCACCGATCACCACCGCCGTAATCGTTTGAAGGTTCAACATGGGGTCTACGTTGGGAGACGCCGATCCAACTCGTCCGATGGTGACAAAGGCCGCGATGCCCATGATCAAGCCCGCCACCAGATACACGCTGAAGAGCACTCCGTTCGTGTTGATACCGGTCAATTTTGCCGCCACGGGGTCATCTCCAACCGCGTAGACGTGCTTACCCCATGCCGTATTCCTAAGTGCCCAGGCGAGGATGGCGTACAGAGAGAACATTAAAAGCAAGCCGAAGGTCAAGAAGAAGGGCCCGATTGAAATTCCCTCGCCCAGAAACAACATTGTTTCGGGCATTTCCTTTCCCTGGATGGTGCGAGCCTTAAATAAAATCAGCGTCAGCCCCATGAAGACGCTCCACGTTCCCAGGGTAACGATGAATGGCGGTAAGCCGAACCGGACAATGAGGAAGCCGTTGAGGGCTCCGAAGGCCGTAGCCGCCAAAATTCCCAGGAAAATTGCCAGGTAGGGATTTTGTCCCGCGATGGGGAGAACGTTTGAAGCCATCGCTGAAACGGCCAGGTTCGCCATCAACATCTGGCCGAAAATCATGAGCGAGCCGATAGACAAGTCGATTCCGGCAGTCAGAATGATGAGCGCCTGAGCGAGCGCCAGGGTGCCAACAATCACCGTCTGCTGGACCATTAGGGAGACTGTCGAAGGGAGTAGAAACCTCTCGTTGACGATGGAAAATCCGATAACCACAGCCAGTAACACGGCTAGTGAGCTCAGCCACGGGAACCGATGGAGCGTTAACTGAATGCGACGAGCAACAGTCATCTCCGAGTCAAAATCTCCGCCTACAGCCTCATTGCTTGACGACATTTGTGCCACCTTCGAAACCCCAATCGAATATTTCGGTGAATAAAACAATAGACCACAAAAACTTACGGTCTGCCCAGGCCACAACCTGCCATGGCAGAGCCACTCAGAGAAATCTTGGGGGGGCAAGCCTGCCCCCCCAAGATTGCTCACACACCTTTAGCGGAGATTAACCCCAGGCGTTTTCGATGCAGTACTCGGTCGATTCTTGATCGGCCGCAACCACTGTGTCCTGAGGGTCATCGGTGCACAGAGCAACGCCTGTGTCAAAGAACTCCCCGTTTGCGGACGTGTTTTCAGGCGGTTCTCCGCCTGTCGCGATGTCGTAAATCGCCTGGACGCCGAACGACGCCATCCGCAGCGGATACTGCTGCGAAGTGGCCTGGATCTGTCCGTCCTGGACACCCTCTACACCGGCGAGTCCACCGTCAACCGAAACGACGTAAACATCCTCGCCGATTTCTTTGCCGGCTGCTTCAAGAGCAGCGTTCGCTCCGAAAGCTGTCGGCTCGTTGATCGTGTAAACGACGTTGATGTCAGGGTTGGACGCAAGGCAACGCTCCATGCCGGAACGGCCGCCCTCTTCACTCGCACCAGTTGCTTCGAGGCAAGCGATTTCGTACTCTCCACCGGCACCGGTGGTGTAGTTACCCGAGGTTTCGGCGCTGTCCATTTCTTCGAGGATAGGAACGTCAATTCCCATTCCCATCAGGAAGCCATTTGCGCGGCAGAAGTCCACCGGGACAACGCGGTCGTCGAAGATCACCAGCTGCGCGATGACGGCTTTTTCACCGTCGAGTTTGCCAGCAGTCCACTCACCAATTGCCTCACCAGCGAGGCAGTTGTCGGTCGCAAATGTTGAACTCACGACATCAGCAGGCTCAGTCGGGGTGTCCAAAGCGATCACGAACAAGCCGGCTTCACGGGCCTCCTCAATCGCCGCGTTTACGTTGGTCGACATCGGGACAATCAGAATCCCGTCCTGACCCTGGGCAATCGCGGATTCGATGAGGTCAATCTGACCTTGGTCGTCACCCTCTTCTTTACCCGCGCCGACGGTCAAGTCGACTCCGACTTCCTCCGCCTTCTGGCGGGCTCCCTCTTCCATAGCGACGAAGAAGGGGTTCGTCAGGTTTTTCAAGATCAGCGAAACAGCAGGGGTTTCTTCCGCTGCGCTTTCGCTCGCTGCACTGTCTGCAGCGTCATCTGCCTCGTCAGTCGTCGCCGATGTACAACCGGAGACGATCAAAGCAGCTGCACCTGCAGCCGCAAGACCCGACACAAAACGGCTTTTTTTAAACCGGTTAGTGAACGACATTCTCATCTGCGAGATACCTTTCATTTAATGTTCACCCGGGAGTTCCCAGGCAGGTCGACACTACTCCACAAGGGAGAGCTGTCCGTAACCGCCACTTCGATGCGAAACCGAATTGTTACTTTTGGCCCCGCTCCCCTTCGGTAGGCGAAAAGCTGTCCCTCGTTAACTGAAAAGCCAGGTGAGGCTCTGGACAACTCCCTTCCATCAGACAGCCCTGATGGACCAATTCCTCGATTTTCAGCCCAGCGAAGAAAGCTAGTGTGGTCTTTGTGGTGATGCTCGGTTTAGACCTCGGAACAGGGTCAGTGAAGGCGGCGATCGTCGACTCAGACGCCACGATTCTCTCGAGGGCGAGCAAGAAATACCCCATCGCCTCCCCTTTGGCTGGCTGGGCAGAGAGTGACCCAATGGATTGGCTGAGCGCTGCCGAAGAGGCAGTCTCGCAGGCAGTCCAACTCGGTCCCGAGCGTCCGACAACAATCGGTTTCTCCGGTCAGATGCACGGCGTGGTGTTGACCGATGCGGCCCTCACACCGCTGCGCCCCGCGATTCTCTGGGCAGATACCCGCTCGGCAGCCGAGGCGCGGCAAATGAACGAGGATTTGGGGCCAGCGGAAATGGCGAGGCTTGGCTCGGGTGCTGTCGCGGGCTTTGCCGCGACGACCCTCGCGTGGCTTCACCGTCATGAGCCAGCGGTCATGGCCAAGGCCCGCTACATTTTGCAACCGAAGGACTGGCTGCGGGCGACCTTGGGCGGCAAGGTGGGCACCGAGCCCAGCGATGCTTCCGGAACCCTTCTCTGTGATGTTGCGTCAGGGCAGTGGTCCGAAAAGGCCATGGAGTGGACCGGAATCAGGCCCGAATCTCTCCCTAACATTCGACCCTCCCACGAGCACTCCGGTGAGGTCACCGTTGCCGGTCTCACCCTGGCCTCGGCCTACGGAGGAGCAGATACGGCGTGCGCAATCTTGGGCTTGGGTCTTGAGGTGGGCGACGGCTTTGTGGCAGTTGGCAGTGGAGCACAAATTGTCGCGTTGATGGACGAGCCCCGCCTTGACCCTTCCCTCGCAACTCACACCTTCTCCACCGTCGGCGACAAAGGCTCTCATTGGTATCGCATCGGTGCCGTTCAAAATGCGGGACTCGCACTAGAACCGGCGCTCGCCATGTTGGCCAGCTCCCTCGAGGAAGCTCACGATGCGCTCAGTGAAGGTGTCCTCAGCACAGACCCAATGTTTGTGCCCTACCTGTCTGGAGAGCGGACACCGTTTATGGATCCGGGTCTTCGAGGTTCGTGGCACGGCATCTCACTGGGAACGACACGAAAGATGATTGTGCGCAGTGTGCTGGAGGGTGTCGCGCAGGCGGTAGCTCTTGGAGAGCGGGCAGTCAGTGAATCTGGCGGACTTATGCCCGAAATTCTTCCCCTCATTGGTGGCGGTTCGACTAATCCTGCTTTTCGACAGCTCTTGGCTGATTGCACGAATCGGCCTCTGGCGAGTGTCGAGGGTGGCGACGCTGCCGTAATCGGCGCCGCGTTACTCGGAGCGGGCGCGACGTCTAACCCACATCGGTTGGAACACTCGTTTGTCACACACCCTCGTACCGCCGAGGCAGAACTCCTCAGCTCCCGCCGGGAAAAGATGCTTCGCCTCATCGCCACCCTTCGTTAGAGCACCGCTCCCCCACGCCTACTGCGCACACCCCCGCCGGCCGAAGACCACCTCGACCGGAGTTACACTGGCGAAATGACAAGCTTTCTGTCCGGACTGACCGGCTCGTTTTCGATACCCGCTGACAAAAACCCGACCGTTGCCCTCATGGAGGCCGGCTACAAGGCGAGCAATCTTGACCTTCGCTACATCAACTCTGAGGTCGCTCCAGAAAAACTCGCCGACGCCGTTGCAGGGGCTGTCGCAATGGGCTGGTTGGGGTTCAACTGCTCTCTGCCGCATAAAGAAACCATCCTGGCCCACCTCGATGAAGTGGCACCGAGTGCACAACTTATCGAGGCCGTTAACACAGTCGTGATCAGGGATGGCCGTTTAATTGGGGAAAATACCGATGGGCAGGGTTTTGTCGAGGCCTTGCGCGAAGTGAAAGATCCGAAGGACTCCGAGGTGATGATTTTTGGGGCCGGAGGCGCAGCCCGAGCAATCGCCATCGAGTTGGCACTGGCGGGGGCGCGCAGCATCACCATCGTCAACCGATCAGAAGAAAAGGGGGAAAAACTCGCTCAACACGTCGATCGACACACCGAGACCGCGTGCTCGTTTGCTCCGTGGAATGAAACCGTGTCGATTCCACGCAATATATCGATAGCGGTCAATGCGACCTCGCTGGGTTTTTATCCAGACCATGCACAAACACTCGATGTCGACTTTTCTCACTTTCACCCCGAGTTAGTGGTCGCTGACGTCGTTCCCAACCCGCCAAAGACCCTGTGGCTACAACACGCCGAGGCAGCGGGATGTGTGACTCTCACCGGAATAGGAATGCTGGTCAACCAGGCGTTAGTGAATGCCCGGCTGTGGACCGGGGAAGACCTCGATGGGCAAGTAATGCATCACGCACTGCGCGATGCTCTACAGATCGTTCAAGAGTGACTCTCCGCTTGAAGTGGCCACTGGTGAGGGTGCACACTGCGGCGCAAAAACTAGCCAATTGCTCTTAGATAGCCCCGCAGTGCGCCATCGAACTGTGTCCGCGCAACTGGAGGCGTTTCTTCCGAGCCTCGCGTGAGGAAGTCGGGGCTCCAAGAGGGTCGTTGTCCGGTCAACACCCACGCGGCTTGTTTCGCTGCTCCATACGCGACGTATTCGCCAGGATCTGGCACAAGAACAGGCCGTGCCACAATCTCGCTCACAACCTGCTGGACCCCAAGATTTTGCGCTCCGCCCCCGATCAGCATGAGGCGAGTCAGACTCTCTGTCTCCTCCACGATAGCCTCGAGACCGCGAGAAAGGTTGGACACGACCGCCTCAATCGCCGCCCGGGCAACATTTTCCGGGGTGAAGTTTGACCGAGTGATTCCCACCAGCGATCCGTTCGCCTGGGGCAGGTTCGGCATCCTTTCGCCATCGAAGAAAGGAAGAAAGGTGAGTCCGCCCGATCCGGGCAGTGCGCTGCGCACAGCGCCAGAGACGTCGTCCCACGACATTCCGAGAAGTTGCCGGCTGGAATCGATGGTTCGTGCGGCATTCAACGTGGCGACAAGAGGCAGATACACGCCGGCGGCATCAGCGAAACCCGCGACCGTCCCGGTGCCATCCTTCGCTGGCGTGGAGGTGACACCAAACACCGTGCCGCTTGTGCCAAGCGACATCACCACATCGCCCACTTGGGTGTCAAGGCCCAGCGCAGCCATTGCGTTGTCACCACCGCCAGGACCCATTATCCAGCCGTGCTCAGAGGCACCGGCTTTCTCGCTAGCGCCGAGAACTCGAGGAAGGACTACGTGATGGCCTAGGACAAAATCAAGGATGTCGTCGTCATACTCGTTGGTCACGGGAGAGAAGTATCCGGTCCCGCTCGCATCTGAGCGATCTGTCACAAGTTCCTCAAGCGCGGGACCAAAACGAGACTGTCCCATCGGGCCAAACCCGCGCAACCGCCACGTCAGCCAATCGTGAGGAAGGGCCACCGCGGCGATTTGCGACGCGAGCTCTGGCTCGTTGTGTCGCATCCAGGCGAGTTTTGTCGCGGTGAAGGAGGCCACGGGGACTGATCCGGTGCGTTCGGCAAGATTCCCGGCACCAAATTCAGCAATGATCTGGTCGGCCTGCGCGCCAGAGCGCGTGTCGTTCCATAGCAGGGCGGGCCGAATCACCTGCCCGGAGGCATCAAGCGCAACAAGCCCGTGTTGTTGAGCAGCGATCGAAATTGCTTCCACTTCGGAGTAATCAACCTGACCGAGCGCCTCCTGGAGCGCCACCCACCACACTTCGGGGTCGATTTCTGTTCCCTCCGGATGAGCCGCGGTGGCTTCGGAGAAAATGTCGCCCGATTCGACATCGACGACGAGTACCTTGCAGCTCTGGGTTGACGAATCCACACCGATAACTGTCGACACTGTGACACTGCCTCTCTGCTTTGCCCGACTCTTCATGCTAGCCAAGATTTCACCCAAACTATCGGGGCAAAACCGCGGCGCTGGGAGTCTGGGCGTGTCCCCGACTGCCTCGGAGAGGTGTGGATGCAGTAGCCTCTGGAGATGGAATTTCCCGCCCCCCAGACCTTGTCGCCAGAGAGCATCCCCGTCCTGAAATGGGGTATCGTCGCGCCGGGTGAAATCGCCAGCATGTTTGCCGATGCAGTGAACACTTACGGCTCGCAACAGATTACGTCGGTTGCCTCGCGCTCAGTGGAGCGAGCGCACGCCTTTGCCCTCCAGCACTCGATAGACAATGTCTTCGCCTCCTACGATGACCTTTTTGCCTCGGACGCAGTCGACGCCGTCTATATTGCCAATCACATCGACGGGCACCTGGAGTTAGCAAACGCCGCTTTGCACGCCGGAAAACATGTACTGGTCGAGAAACCCCTGCACTACTCCTCACAGGAGAGTCGGGAAACACTTGCGCTGGCGCGAGAGAAGGGGCTCTTGATGACGGAGGCCATGTGGACTCGGTACCTCCCGCAGGCGAGCGTGATCAGGCAGATCCTGGACTCGGCGGAGTTTGGCCGACCGGAGCACATGATGGTGAGCTTCGCCGTGGATAATCGAGCGATCCCCCGGCTGTGGGAAAAGGGCTCAGGCGGCATCACCTACGACATGGGTATTTACGCTATTGCGATGGCCTACCAGGTGTTTGGGGCACCATCGACGGTTACCGCCACCGGGAGACGGACCGCCAACGGTCTCGATGAGGGGTCTTTGGTTCGCCTCGATTACCACTCCGGGGCAGCGGCCACACTGATGATTTCTGGTGTAGCGAGCTTTCCCTGCGATGCGGCAATTTCCGGCGAGAGATTAGCACTCACCCTCGACCACCCATTTTTTGTCCCGACGACCTTGCGGCTTTCTGACAAAGAGCTTTACCACTCCGAGCAGTCCTGGTCGGATGGCCAGGCCGCGCGAGGACACTCCGGGCTTTTCTACCAGGCGGAATGGTTCGCGCACTACGTCTCACAGGGACTTACCGAGTCGCCGGTACACCCCCACGAGGAGATTGTCTCTAATCTTGAAGTGGCAGAAGAAATTTATCGCCAGATCTGATCTTTTCTTTCGCCATTTTGGCTGGCGGGCCGGTCACAGCACCCAATCCAGTACGCGGATTGCGTGAAGACCGTCCTCAATCGTCGCCAGGTTGGGCGAAGGTTTTCCCCGAAGTGTTCCCGTCCACTCCACAAGCTCGTTGATATATGCCTGGCGGAAGCGCGAAATCCAGTTTTCTCCCAGCTCGAAACCCGGCTCGGCGGGGCGAGCATAATCCTTCACTACGGTGACGTCACCCCAGTTTCCGACACGAATGACACCGCGTTCGAGTGTCAATTCGGCGCGCACGTCGTATCCGTAAGAATTGTTGGCAAATATGTCGGCGACGACCATCACACCGTGCGCTGTCGTCCCAGTCAACACAATCGGGTCCTGGGTGCCGTCAGGAGCGGCGGAGCTTGAGCGCCCGGCCACCACGGTGAGTTCTGACCACTCATCCGAGAGAAGCCAGCGAAGCGTGTCGATCTCGTGGACGGCAATGTTGGTCAGCAGCTCTTCACTTGTGATACCCGGCGACGAGACGTTACGAGTTGACGCATTGACATAGAGCACATCACCCAAGTCACCCGATTCGATGATGTTCTTCACCTCAACCAAGGGGGGATCAAATCGCCGCATAAACCCCAGATGAATGAGCGGGTGGCCAATGTCATTTAATGACTCTCGGGCACGCACGGCCAGTTCTTCGCCATCTTCACGTGTCTGGGCTAGAGGCTTTTCGCATAGAGCGGGCATTCTACGAGACAGACACAGCTTGATACTCTCGGCGTGAAAACGATCGGGCGATGCGATGACAACTCCATCAAGTTCAGCCCCGTCGAGCATTTCTTCCAGGGTGTCAAACCCTTGACCCTCGACGCCCCAACGATTCATGACCTCCTGGCGGAGGCTGCCATCGGGTTCTGCGACAGCCGCCACAATCACACCAGGCGTCTGGGTGGAAAGGTATTCGATGTGGCCGGAACCCATTACTCCGGCACCGACGACCCCGATTGTGAGAGTGCTTTCTTCAGACATTCCGGCCCCTAACCGATCGATAGAGGGAACCATACCGTGACTTCGCTACCTCTGCTGCGGGGAACCGACAGCCTCCATTGTGCCCTCGTTGAAGGGCCCCTTTACACCGTTGCCAAGAGGAAGGGTTGGCCCCACGAGGCCCACAGCCTGTCGTCCGGTTGGGCTCATGAAGCCAGCGGTACACCAGCTCGCGAAATTGAGTCCATCCCCGCGCGAAAAATTGCGTGCGTTGCCACCGCTTCCTCCGGTGTTACGCAACGAAAACCCTCATCCAGCAATCCTTCTCGTTCTGCAAGAAAGGACGCCCACATTTGGAGTATTGAGTCGGAAAACCCGAACTCAAAGTTTGGGCCGGTCACGCTGGGCCAGACCGACTGGCTTCCCGCATCGATTTGCTGCCAGACCTGCTCTTTACCGTGACCTGGCACGTCAACCACTGAGAAGGTCTCGACCGATTTCGGGTTCTTCGTGCTGAACCGGACCGCGCCATCCATTCCCACTGCTTCAAATACCCAAGTATTTTTCTGCCCGGGATCGATGCGTTTCGTTTCGGTCGTCAGGGGGAAGGACACACCCTCGTGGCGTGCCCAACTATGTAACACGACATTGTCCCAGGTGTCGCAGGGAACGAGCGAACCATCAGAATCAACACGCTCAGTCACAATGTTCTGAAACACCCCATGAACAGACTCTGGTTTCCAACCCAATCGCAGTGGCACGTGCCAGGTGTGCATCCCCAGATCATTGAGGACGCCCGCCTCGCCGCAGAACGCAGCCTGCCGCTTCCACCCGATGGGTTTTGATCGGTCGAGATCACTGGAGTGAAGGAAGCTGTTGCGGGCTTCGATAATCGAGCCCAACGCACCACTCCTAATGTAATCAACAGCCAACTGAGCACCAGGGAAAAACGGCATCTCGCTCGAACACCGAACAAAGCTTTCGGGATGCTGCTCACTCACCGCCAGGATGGCGTCCGCCGCAGCCTGGTCAATGCCGAAGGGTTTTTCCGCCAACAAGCTCTTACCGGCCGCAATGACATCGGAGTAAATGCGCTCATGAAGGTCGTGGCGCACGGCGACGTAAATGACATCAATCGATGGGTCGGACAGCAGTTCTCGGTAGTCGGTGACCTTTGTTTTCACGGTGTCAATGTCATCGAACCATTCCATCGCCGACTCATTAATGTCACACACCGCAGTGAGACGCGGGCGCACTGGATGATCGATGAGGGCAGGCCATCGTTGCAGCGCAGCCGCGACCTCTCGGCCCATCAGACCCGCCCCGAGGATCGCAACGTTTACCTCTTTCGCGGACACTACGGCGTCCCCTCGATCAGCCCGAGTGCCTCGTCCACACTGGCTCCCTCGTGGAGCACCGCCATTAACGCCGCAGTAATCCCCCCGGGTGAGGGGTGTTGAATGATGTTTCTTCCATAAACAATTCCTCTGGCGCCCTGATCGAGAACACCAACAGTGCGCTCCAAGAGGACACGGTCGCCCACTCTTCCGCCTCCGCGGACCAACACCGGCACATCTCCTGCGACGTTGATAACTTTCGAATAGTCAGCGACATTGTCAGTGGGGTCAGCCTTAATCAGATCCGCACCCAACTCTCGGGCTTGCCGCACGAGGGTGACGATTTTGTCGGTGTCACCGTCAACGGCGTATCCCCCTCCCGCTTCCGCGTTATCTCGCATCACGAGAGGTTCAATCATCAACGGCATGCCGAAACGAGTGGCCTGCTCTCGCAGCGCCATGATCGACTTAATGTTGGCCTCGCGGATCTCGGGGCGCCCCGGCAAATGCATGAGGTTTGCACACACCGCAACCGCATCGAGGCGGACTGCCTCCTCAATGGCGTGGGGAAGGTGATGACTAAAGAGGTACGGATCGAGCGGGTTACCGTACACATTTGCCACATCGGTGCGCAGTACCAGGGCCGGTTTGTTTTTGCCGGGAAGGCTTTGGAGAACTCTGGCCTGACCAATACTGAGCTGAACGGCATCGGGGTTTGCCGCCACGAGAGTGGCGATGACGGCATCCATATTTTCTATTCCCGTGAGGAAGGACGCTTCCCCGAACAAACCGTGATCGACAGCGACGTCGAGAGCTCTTCCGGATTCCCTGTTGAAAAGCCTATTGAGACGAAACGATGACATATCTTGTGAACTCCCCTAAGCGACTCGATCGCTGTCATTTCCCACAACCGACACCTGTGTCAGAGTATCCGCGTTGCGATAACCTTATCTAGCTGGGCCTTGAACCCTCCACTCGGCGAAGAATGTGAGACAAAAAGCACATGCATTC
The DNA here is from genome assembly GCF_031581085.1 of Pontimonas sp. Taxonomy (NCBI): domain Bacteria; kingdom Bacillati; phylum Actinomycetota; class Actinomycetes; order Micrococcales; family Microbacteriaceae; genus Pontimonas; species Pontimonas sp. Next base: position 1,970 of record NZ_JAVLBO010000028.1, on the reverse strand, counting down.
GATTGCTGTTGCGGGTCACATCTGCCTGGACATTGCGCCCCTTTTATCTGATCAGGCGCGCATTGACCCTGGCTCTCTCGTGGAAGTAGGGCCCCTCACAGTGACCTTAGGCGGTTCGGTCGCGAACACCGGTGGCGCATTGACCTCCCTGGGGATGAATGTCTTCCCGTATGCAACGATCGGTGACGACGAGCTCGGGAGGCTTTTGACAGAGAAACTCACTGAGGAAGGGTTCTCCGCGCCACAATTATCGGTCTCACCCCGTCTGGCCACCTCGTACAGTTTGGTGATCGAAAAAGAGGGTGTAGATCGAACCTTTTGGCACCACACCGGAGCAAATGCTGAATTCACTGGCGCTGCGGTCGATTCGGCCCAACACCCACTCCTCCACATTGGATATCCGCCCCTTCTACCCGGGTTACTGGAGAACAACGGCGACACGCTGCGACATTTATTTGCCCGGGCCCGCGCAGCGGGAGTAACGACTTCTCTCGACCTGGCCGTTGTCGATCCCGATTCTCCGGTGGGCTCACTCGACTGGGAAGCCATCCTGCACTCCATTTTTGGGCAAACAGACATCGCCACCCCCAGCCTCGACGACCTCACCTCGGCCCTGGGTATCTATCAGGAGTACTCCCCCGAGGGTGTCGAAGCGCTCGCTGAGCAATTAATCACACAGGGTGTAGCGATAGTGGCGATATCCGCTGGTCAACACGGTCTACATCTTCGGACTGCATCTGAGAAACGACTCCGTGAGGGCGGCGCTGTCCTTGCAGCACTGCCAGATAGCTGGGCAGATCGCTCGATCACGGTAGCGCCCCTGCCGGTCGACCACCCGGTGACCACGAACGGCGCCGGCGACGCAAGCACAGCAGGTTTACTCTTTGGGCTATCCCGCGGCGCAACCCCAGAGCAGGCAGCTGAGCTCGCCGTGACCTGCTCCGCCGTCGCGATGAACGCAGCGCGGCCCACCCCACAAGCTGTCAGTCAACTGAGCCCGGCGCTGGCCAGTGTGTTTTACGACCAGGGAAGAAAGGAACGTCAATGAAGCCGATTCGACTGCCCGCAAACCAGCCACCCGCCAGGTTTTACCAAGGCGGAGAGCGCATTGCTGAGTTCCGAGGAGAGGGAAAAGCCCAGCCGAACACCCCGGAAGACTGGGTGGGTTCGACGACAAGTGTCCGCAATTGTGCACCCGAGGGAATGACTCGTCTGCCCGATGGACGTTTACTAGAAGACGCCGTCAACAGCGATCCCGAGCTCTGGTTGGGGCCAGAGCATGTTGCTCGCTACGGCAGTGATTCGATGCTGCTTGTGAAGCTCCTCGATGCGGGCCAGCGCCTCCCCGTTCACGCACATCCTGACGGCGACTTTGCCGCGTCATTTGTGTCTGCTGCTCACGGAAAGGCGGAGGCGTGGTACATCTTGAGCCCGGGCACCGTGTACTTGTCGTTCACGAAAGACCTAAGCGCTGAAGAGTTGTTTTCCTTTACCAAAACCCAAGACATCAGCACTCTGCTCTCGTTAATGCATGAAATCTCTGTCGAGCCAGGCGATTGCGTCTTTGTGCCCCACGGAGTGATGCACTCGATAGGGGCGGGGATTTTTCTCGCAGAGGTCCAAGAACCAGAGGACCTCTCCATTCTTCTGGAGTGGGAGGGTTTTGATCTGGACGGTGTGAAGGACGGACACCTCGGCCTGGGATTTGATGTGGCGCTCACGGCAGTGGAGACCACAGGGCGCTCGAAATCAGAGATTGAAGGCCTTATTCGACGAGGAGTGGTCGACGAAAACGCCCTCACCGAAGAGGCAAGTCCGTATTTTCGACTTGACAAGGTCGATACGAGACAGGATTTTCTCGCCGGTTTCGCTATCTTGATTGCGCTCGGCGATTCGGTAAAACTCCACTTAGGAGATCAGGAACCACTCGAGGTCCCCTCCGGTTCTACGCTGCTCGTGCCCCACGCCGC
>NZ_JAVLBO010000027.1:0-16133 GCF_031581085.1 Pontimonas sp. | reverse complement strand
GCCCAGTGCGAGTTCGCTGCCGGGGTTAGTAAACGGCTTACTACTGCCCGATACCCCGGTGGTGACCTGGTGGCCGGCGCAGTGCCCAGACTGCATGGCGGAGACACCCCTTGGTCAAATATCCCAGCGGCGCATCCTCGACTCGCATTCGCTCGGCCAAGGCATCGAAGGCCTCGAGCGCGTCACCAGGGGCTACCGGCCCGGAGACACCGATCTCGCGTGGGGGCGCATTACGGGGTGGCGCACGCAACTCGCGGCGACCCTCGACTACGTCGATATCGAGAGAGTTGACTCGGTGCGAGTCACCGGCGTCGCCGATAATCCCTCGGTTGCTCTACTCGCCGGTTGGCTCGCGTTGTCGCTCGACCAACCCGTCACTCTCGATCCGAGTGCCCCAGAGGGCATCGGTGGGGTGTATTCGGTGGTACTCACCACCAGCGAGGGCGAGATTAGCCTGGTGCGCACAGACGACCAGACGGTCCTGCTCGGTGTTCCCGGCCAACCCCAATTTCCCCTCCTGCTCCCCCGACGCCATCTCGCCACGCTGTTAGCCGAGGAGCTTCGCCGGCTCGCCCCGGATACGGTCTATGGCCGGGTCCTCGCCGAGGGTGTTCCGCTCCTGCAGGTCGCCGGCAACTAGGGTAAGCAGATGGTAATTCGTCTGCGAGGTGTCCACACTGTCTGACAAACGCGTGGTCGTCGCGGCCACTCCCGAGGAGCTCGCCACTTTGGTGGCGGACAAATTTGTTGTCCGCGCGCGGAAAGTCTTGGAGCGCACGGGCGCGTTTCGGGTCGTATTGACCGGCGGCGGTATGGGCACCAGCGTGCTCCAGGCCATCGCACGTCATCCCAGCGTCCACGCCCTCGACTGGTCTGGCGTCAGCGTGTTTTGGGGCGATGAGCGCTTCGTCGCGGCCGATGACCCCGAACGAAATGACCGGGCGGCGAAGATCGCCCTGCTCGACCAGCTGGGCCTCAAAGACTCTCAGCTGGTGTCTTTTCCCGCAGCAGATCACACCCTGAGCCTGGACGCAGCCGCCGAGCAGGCCAGAGCGGTGCTGCTGGAGCATGGCTCAGCCGGCCAGTGGCCCCACTTCGACCTCGCCTTCGCGGGGATGGGGCCCGATGGTCACGTCTTGAGTGTGTTCCCGGGCTCCCCGTTGGCACTGGTTGATCGTGCCGATATTCGCCCGGTCGCCGATTCGCCGAAGCCACCGGCCCGGCGCCTGACGATGACCATTCCGCTGCTCAATCGCGCCGATCGCGTGTGGATGGTGGTCTCCGGGCCCGATAAGGCCGCCGCATTGGGATTAGCCCTCGCCGGAGCCTCCGTCGCGGAAGTACCCGCAGCCGGTATTCAGGGGCTGAAGTCGACCAAAATTTTCACCGATGCCCAGCTGGCAGACCTGCTGCCGGAAGAATTGGTGCACGCGGAAACCTTCTGGAGCGCCGACGACGAACGAGCCGACTACGTCCCCAAAGCCCTCCGCTGAGGGCGAGATTGAGGCTTAAGCGCGGCCTTTTTTCTGGCGCAGTTTCTCCAACGCCTCGTCGAGAATCGACACCGCTTCTTTCTCGGTGCGTCGCTCTTTCACATACGCGAGGTGGGTTTTATAGGGCTCGTTGATGGCCACCTCTGGCGGGTTGTCTTTGTCTTTGCCCGCGGGCAGGCCGGAGTGTGGCGAGTCGATGATGTCGGGAATTTCGGAGGGGTCGGCCTGAGCAGAAAAGTAGCGGACGGTCTCGTTGCCCATCGCATCCCAGTAGGACACGGCAATACGATCCGCGAGGATTCCACGGTCCTGCTCCCCCATTGGGCCAGAGCCGACTCGGGTACCCCGGATTGCGCTACCACCTGACGACATAAATAGTCCCCTCCTCGTGTGCCCGCACGGGCAAAAAAGCTTTCCTAAATAACGTCGAAGCGCACAAACAGGCCGATCGCCACAATGGACGACACCCACACCAGCGCGACAATGACGGTAATTCTGTTGAGGTTACGCTCGGCAACACCGGAGGAACCCAGGTTGGAGGTCACTCCCCCACCAAACATGTCAGAGAGTCCGCCACCGCGACCTTTGTGCAACAAGATCATGAGGGTCAACAACAGGCTGGTGAGCGCCAGTATCACCTGGAACACCACGTAAATGACTTCCACGATCACCCTTCCTCTTTCGACCAATCACCCAGTGTACGGGGTCCCAGGTGAATACTCAGTCGATTGTCACGTGCTTTTCGAATTGGGCAATCGCCGCAAACTCTTCCGCGTCGAGGCTGGCACCGCCAACCAGGGCCCCATCCACGTCTGCTCCGCGGAGGAAACCGGCAATGTTGCTCGACTTCACCGAGCCACCGTAGAGGATGCGCGTGCGGTCTGCCTGCGCGTCACCGTGGACGTCCCGAATAGTGTCGCGAAGCACCGCACAGACCTCTTGGGCCTGTTCCGCCGTCGCCGGGGTGCCACTACCGATTGCCCACACCGGTTCGTAGGCCACAACAATGTCCGCCTCAGCGGAAATCTCGCGCAACACCGCGCCAAGCTGCGCGACGGGAACGGCACTTTGGCCGACCGTCTCTAGGTCTTCAGCCGTTTCGCCGACGCACAACACGGGAGTGAGCGAGTGTCGAAGGGCGGCCTGAACTTTCGCGACACACACCTCATCGTCTTCCCCGTGGTGTGCCCGGCGCTCAGAATGTCCCACGAGGACGTAGTCGCAGGCCAAAGCTGACAGGAACGCCCCCGAAATGTCACCGGTGTGCGCGCCGGAATCGTGCGGGGAGAGGTCCTGGCCTCCCAGTGAGAACTCGAGCTTGTCCGCGGCAATCAGCGTTTGTACCGAACGCAGGTCGGTAAAGGGAGGGAAAATGGCCACCTCGACGTGATCGGACTGAAAGTTTCGGTCTTTGAGAGTCCACGCCAGTTTTTGCACAAGGGCGATGGACTGCAGGTGGTCCAAGTTCATCTTCCAGTTTCCGGCGATAAGAGCACGCCGATTGTCCCCGCTGGCTACCATCCCAATACGTCCAATCCGGGAAGACTTTTCCCCTCGAGAAACTCTAAACTCGCCCCACCACCGGTGGAAATATGTCCAAACTGGTCGTCGGGGAACCCGAGGCGCCGGATGGCCGCCGCGGAGTCACCGCCGCCCACCACACTCAGCCCCGCCACTGAAGTGAGTGCGGAGGCAACCGCGCGGGTGCCGGCGGCAAACGCGTCGAATTCAAAGACCCCCATCGGGCCGTTCCAAAAGACGGTGCGCGACTGGGAGATTATCTGGGCAAAATGTTCGCCACTCGCGGGGCCAATGTCGAGCCCGAGTGCCGCAGTTCCAGCCGGGCCAGTCTCTAGCGCATCGACCGGCAACACCACCGAGGGTGCATCGGCGGCAAATGACTCGGCCATCACAATGTCACTCGGCAGGACGATGTCGACACCGAGTTGCTCTGCCCGATCGAGATAGCCCTTGACGGTGTCAATCTGGTCTGGCTCCAGCAGACTCGATGCGGTGGGAAAACCGCGGGCCTGAAGCACCGTGAAAACCATGCCACCGCCGATTACCAGTCGATCAACAACCGGCAGCAAGGCGTCAATGACCCCGAGCTTGTCGGAGACTTTGGAGCCGCCAAGCACGACCGTGTAGGGCCGCTCAGGCTCGCTGCGAAGAGCCTCCAACACCTTGACTTCTGCTTCGATGAGCAGGCCGGCGGCAGAAGGCTTCTGGTGCACCAATTCCACGACGCTCGCCTGCGCGCGGTGGACGACACCAAAGCCGTCGCTCACCACACAATCGAGTGGCGCGGCGAGTTCCTCGGCAAAACGGCGCCGCTCTTCGGGGTCCTTCGAGGTTTCTCTCGGGTCAAACCGCAGATTTTCCACCAGGACGATATCGCCCGCCCGGGCCGTGGAAATCGCCGCGGCCACGTCGGGGCCGGTGACCTGATTGACCAGGGTCACCGTGCCCGACCACAGCTCCTGCAGGCGCGCTGCCACCGGGCGTAAGGAGTACTGATCTTCTGGTGCCCCCTGCGGCCGTCCGAGGTGGCTCATCAGGACCAGTGTGGCTCCGGCTTCGGCCAGTGTGTTCAGGGTCGCAAGCGCCGCGTGGATGCGTCCGTCGTCGGTGATGGCCCCGTTTGTCAACGGGGTGTTCAAGTCGAGGCGCACCCCCACCACGGCACCCTCCAGGGAGCCCAGGGAGTCGATTCCGCGCAAATCCACTACTGAAGACGGGCGCCGACGTAACCGGCGAGGTCAACCAGACGGTTCGAGTAGCCCCATTCGTTGTCGTACCAGGAGCTGACCTTGACCTGATTGTCGATCACGCGAAGCAAGCCACCGTCGACAATCGAGGAAAACGGGTCCCCCACAATGTCCGAGGACACGATGGGGTCATCGGTGTAGCGCATGACACCCTTCATGGCCCCCTGGTCCGAGTGGGCGCGGTAGAGCTCCTGGATGTCGTCGACGCTGATGGTCTTGGCCACATCGACGGTGAGGTCGGTGATCGAACCAGTCGGGACCGGAACACGAAGCGCAAAGCCGTCCAGTTTGCCTTTCAACTCCGGCATCACCAGCCCAATAGCCTTTGCGGCACCCGTCGAGGTGGGGACCACGTTGACTGCCGCTGCACGGGCACGGCGCAAATCACTGTGCGGACCGTCCTGGAGGTTCTGGTCAGCGGTATAGGCGTGCACGGTGGTCATGAGACCCCGCTCAATACCGACCGCGTCGTGGAGCACCTTGGCCATCGGAGCCAGACAGTTTGTCGTACAGGACGCGTTGGAGATGATGTGGTGGGCACCGGGGTCGTAATCTTCATGGTTCACACCCATCACCACGGTGAGGTCTTCGCCACTCGCCGGAGCGGAAATAATGACCTTCTTGGCCCCCGCATCGCGGTGGGCCGCAGCCTTTTCGGCGGCGGTGAAAAAGCCGGTTGATTCGATCACAATGTCGACGCCGTGAGCAGCCCAGGGAAGCGCCGACGGGTCACGCTCTGCGTGGACGGCAATCTTCTTGCCACCCACGACCAGGTGGTTACCCTCGACCACCACGTCCTCGGCCAACCGTCCGGATACTGAATCGTATTTCAGGAGGTGGGCGAGAACGCTCGGGTCGGTCAGGTCGTTCACGGCGACAATGTTGATGTCTTGCTCGGAGGCCAGCGCGGCCCGGAAGAAACTGCGGCCGATACGACCAAAACCGTTAATGGCGACGGTTACTGTCATTACTTCTCCAAATGTAGGGGCGAACGAAGGGTCATCACGCGGGGTGGTTAGGACAGGTGCAAGGTCGACCCGCCAGTACTCCGCGCGGCGGCAAACCGGGCGGCGACGTTTTCCCAGTCGACGATATTCCAGAAGGCGGCGACGTAGTCACCCTTCACGTTCTGGTAGTCGAGGTAAAAGGCGTGCTCCCACATGTCCAGTTGAAGAATGGGGGTCGTGCCCTGAGCGGTATTGGCCTGCTGGTCGAAAAGTTGCTGGATGATCAACTGCTGGCCGACCGGATCCCAGGAGAGTACTGCCCAGCCGGAGCCCTGAATACCCATGGCGACGGCGGTGAAATGCGCGGTGAACTTGTCGTAGGAGCCGAAAAATTCGTTGACGGCGGCCTGAATCTCGCCCTCCGGCGTGGCGGGACCGTGGCCTTGCATGTTGGTCCAGAAAATCGAGTGGTTCACGTGACCGCCGAGGTGGAAGGCCAAATCCTTTTCCAACTTGTTGATCGCGCCAAAATTTCCCGATTCGCGGGCTTCAGCCATCTGGGCGAGGGCGTTATTGGCCCCGTCGACATAGGCCTTGTGGTGTTTGCTGTGGTGGAGCTCCATGATGCGCGCAGAGATGTGCGGCTCGAGTGCAGAGTAGTCGTAGGAAAGCTCAGGCAGAGTGTAAGCAGCCATAGTGTCCTTTCTGATTGTGGTCTCTCCAGTCTAGGCAGGAGTCAGACCGGGTGACACCGAATTCACCAAATGGTCAGTAACCGACGTAATCACTGGGGACGTTGGCCAGGGTTCCCGGCACGCCCAACTCTTCAGCGCGCTTATCCGCCATGGCCAGTAGCCGCCTAATCCGCCCGGCCACGGCATCCTTGGTCAGCGGTGGATCCGCGAAATGTCCCAACTCGTCCAAACTCGCTTCGCGGTGATCCAGGCGGAGCCGACCGGCGTAGAGCAAATGCTCGGGGACCGTGTCGCCCAGGAGCTCCAGAGCGCGCTCGACGCGCGCGCAGGCGGCCACAGCGGCCTGCGCAGATCGGCGCAGGTTGGCATCGTCAAAGTTCACGAGGCGGTTGGCATTGGCTCGGACTTCGCGCTTCGCCCGCAGCTCTTCCCACATACCCATCGCATCGGTCGCGCCCATTTCCCGAAGAAGCAGCGACATCGAGTCCGGTTCGCGGACAATCACCCGCTGCGCCATTCGGACTTCACGGGCTTTGGCCTGAACGCTAATGCGCTGAGCCAACCCCACCATGGCAATCGCCGACTCACCGGTCGGGGCCACCAATTCAATCGCCGATGAACGCCCCGGTTCGCTGAGTTGACCGCGGGCGAGAAAAGCTCCGCGCCAGATGGCGGGAACGTCGCCAATGGCGCTCGTCGTGAGTTTATTGGGAAGTCCGCGGACGGGCCGCAGGCGTTGGTCGAGTAACCCCATTTGGCGGGCGAGGATGTCGCCGCCCTGTCGCACCCGGACCACATAGACGGGGTGTTGTCGTTGGGCCGAGGGCTGTAACACGGCCGCGTCGGTGCTAAAACCCAACAGTTCCAAAAGCTCACGGCGAATCTTTTTCGCCGTATCTTTGTGATCGAGTTCTACTTCGACGGCTATCGACCCCGAAATGACGTGCAGACCGCCGGCGAACCGCAGAATAGTTGCCAGTTCGGCGAGCCGGGCTGACTGACTGGGCGCCACAATGCGCACGATGTCGTCCTTCACCGCAACGGTCAACTCGTCAACACTCACCCTGCTACTCCCGTCCTAAATCGCGGTGCTTCACCGACACGCGGACGCTGGGCCATTCTTCGAGCATCCGTCCCACCACTTCGGCCGTCGAGACCGAACGGTGCCGTCCCCCCGTGCAGCCAATGGCGAGCGTGGCAAATCGTTTGTTTTCTTCGCTGTAGCCCTCGAGGACCGCCCGGAGGGCGTCAAGTTGCGCATCGATAAATCCTTGAGCGCGCTCACTGCCCCACACGAAATCCTGCACTTCTGTGTCGAGGCCGGTGCGGTCCTTCAGCTCAGCCGACCAGTACGGATTGGCCAAGAAACGCATATCCCAGACCATGTCGGCATCGGTGGGAAGGCCGTACTTGTAGCCAAAGCTCAACAGCGTGAGGGCCACTCCGGGTGAGCCTTCCTGGGTGAAGCGCTCCCCCACCGAATTGGTGAGCTGGTGGACATTCAGGTCAGTACTGTCGATGACGACGTCCGCGCGCTCGCGGATTGGCCCCATCAGCTCACGTTCCCGGTGAATTCCGTTGAGAAGAGTGCCATCTGCTTGCAGGGGGTGTGGCCTTCTCACCTGCTCGAAGCGGCGCACCAGCACATCGTCACTGGAGTCCAGAAACACGACGGTGACGCCGCCTCGGCTCCCCAGGTCCAAAATCGCTTCGCGAGCGTGGTCAAAAAACTGACCACCCCGAACATCGACCACACACGCCACCCGCTCTAAACCGTGCTCGGGCAGGCTGGCGAGCTCGATGAAGGGTTTGAGCATCTGGGGCGGAAGGTTGTCGACGACGTACCAACCCTGGTCTTCTAAGGCATTGGCTGCGGTTGACCGACCGGCTCCGGACATACCCGTGAGGATTAAGACCTCACCGTTCGAGTCCGCCTGAGTCATGTATTCCGGAGTTCCTTAGATCCTGCGCTGATTAAGCCCATCGTAGTGCCCCGCCTGGGCGCTGGCCTTCGATGTGTGGGGTCACTCACCTGTTGAAGGGTGCAGGTGAGTGTGAATGGTGTGAGCGAGCCTGGCACCCACACCGGGCGCGCGCTGCAGATCATCGCACTCTGCCTGGCGAATCGCCGCGACGGAACCGAAAGTCTTCAGCAGGCTGTTGGCCATGGATTCACCCACGCCGGGAATGTCCACCAGTTCGCTTTTCAGGGACCGCTTCCTCGTTCGACGCTGGTAGCTAATGGCCACCCGGTGGGCTTCGTCTCGCACCCTTTGGAGCAGAAACAGGGCCTCGCTGGAGCGGGGCAAAATCACGGGGAAGTCCTGACCCGGTAACCAGACTTCCTCCAGTCGCTTCGCCAAACCGCACACCGGAATACTGATGCCCACATCCTCCAGAGCACGCTGGGCCGCGTTGACTTGGGGTTGACCCCCGTCGATGACCAGCAAACCCGGTGGATACGCAAACCCGCTCTTCTGCGGGGGCCCATCGGGGGCCTCATCGGGCTCTGTGGCCACCGAACCCTCCTGGAGCCGGCGCAGGCGCCTGCTCACCACCTCGTAGATGCCTTCGGTGTCATCGCGTGGCGAATCGAGGGCGAACTTTCGGTAGTGGTCCTTACGGGGTATTCCATCTTCAAACACCACCATGGAGGCGACCGGGTTTTCACCACCCAGGTGCGAGACGTCAAAACATTCGATTCGCAGTGGTGCCTCCGGCAAATCGAGCGCGTCACCGAGCTCAGCGAGTGCCGCGGAGCGGGCGACCACATCGGTGCTGCGCTGGGAGAGAAAAGACTGCAGAGTTTGGCGGGCATTGATGCGCACCGTTTCGGCCAGAGAGGCCAAGTCACCGCGTTTGGCTACCCGAATGTCCACCCCACCTCGTTCACCACGCTCGACTCGCAGCTCCTGCAGACGCTCAGCCCACACGTCTCGATTATCGGGCAGTTGGGGCACGACCACCACGCGAGCGGGCGGCAGCGAATCGTCGAAGCCATCGCGTAACAGGGTCTCCACCAGTTCCTCTTCGCGGAGCGGTTCGGCACCGTCGAGCACCCAGCCTCGGGCTTGGCGAATTCGACCGGCTCGCACCCGAAACACATAGGCGGCCGCGTGCAACTCATCGGTGGCAATTCCAAAGATGTCGGCATCGACCGCGTCGTCGAGGACCATCGTGTTTTTGACCATGATGGTCTCGATGGCGTCGATGCGATCGCGCAGTTTCGCGGCTTTTTCAAACTCGAGGCTTTCCGCGGCCTGAATCATGTCGTAGCGCAGCGTGTCGAGCACCCGATCGTCTTTTCCGTCCATGAACGCCGCCAAGCCCACGGCCAGCGCTTTGTGCTCCTCCGGGCTCACCCGCTCAACACAGGGCGCCGCGCATTTGCCGATGTCGCCGAGCAGACAGGGGCGAGATTGTCGTTGAGCCCTGCGATAGACGCTCTGAGTGCAGGAGCGCACAGGAAAAGCCCGAAGCAGTGTGGACAGGGTGTCTTTGAGAGCCCAGGAGTTGGCGAAGGGGCCAAAGTACTTGGCGCCTTTAATGTCTTTTCGGCGGGAGAGAAACACTCGGGGAATGTCTTCGGAGACGGTGACGACCAAGTAGGGATACGACTTGTCGTCTCGGAACCGGATGTTGAACTCTGGCTGATACTGCTTGATCCAGGCGTATTCGAGCTGCAGGGCGGCCCGCTCGGTTTGAACCACCGTCCAGTCAATCGACCGCGCGGTGTGGACCATTCTGCGGGTCCGCTCGATGAGACGATCGGGGTTGGCAAAATAACTGGTCACCCGGTTGCGTAAGTTCTTGGCTTTCCCGACGTACACCACAGTGCCGGCCTGGTCAATAAAGCGATACACCCCCGGTTGGGTGGGGATATCCTCCGTGCGCGGGCGCCAGGGGGCAATCACACTCACGGCGCCCTCGTCATCGCCTCTCGCAGGAACCGCCCGGTGTGCGAGGCATCCACACCCGCCAGGTCGGTGGGGGTGCCCTCCGCGACCACCCGGCCTCCGCCAGCGCCACCTTCTGGACCCAGATCAATAATCCAGTCCGCGGAGCGGATCACATCGAGGTTGTGTTCGATCACAATCACACTGTTGCCTTTGTCCACTAACCCCTGCAACACCACGAGCAGCTTTTTCACGTCGTGGAAGTGCAGGCCGGTGGTCGGCTCGTCGAGGACATAAATGGTCCGGCCGGTGGAGCGCCGTTGCAATTCGGTGGCGAGTTTCACGCGCTGTGCCTCACCACCGGAGAGGGTCGTGGCGGCTTGACCCAAGCGCACGTAGCCCAGCCCCACATCGAGCAGAGTGGCGAGAAAGCGGTGAATGGAACTAATCGGTTCGAAAAATCCGGTTGCCTCTTCGATGGACATGTTGAGCACATCGGCGATGGTTTTGCCCTTGTAGTGCACCTGCAGGGTCTCGCGGTTGTAGCGCGCTCCGTGACAGACCTCACAGGGCACATAAACGTCGGGCAGGAAGTTCATTTCGATGGTGATCGTTCCATCACCCGAGCAGTGCTCGCAGCGACCACCCTTGACATTGAAGCTGAAACGCCCGGGCAGGTAACCGCGCATTTTCGCCTCAGCGGTTTCGGCAAACAGGGCGCGGATCTTGTCAAACACCCCGGTGTAGGTGGCGGGGTTTGAGCGCGGGGTGCGACCAATGGGGGCTTGATCGACGTGCACGATTTTGTCTAAGTGGTCCACGCCTTCAATCCGGGTGTGTTTACCGGGGACGTGCCGGGCTTTGTTCAGTCGGTTGGCGAGTGAACGGTAGAGGATGTCGTTGACCAGCGAAGACTTGCCGGATCCGCTCACCCCCGTCACGGCGCACAACACCCCGAGCGGTATGTTCACATCCACGCTTTGCAGGTTGTTCTCCCGCGCCCCGACCACAGTGAGGATTCGATCAGGGTCGGTGGGACGCACATCCCGAGGCTCCACCACCTGCCACTCACCCGAGACGTATTTCGCGGTCAGCGACTTCTTCTCGGAGGCCAACTTGGCGACGGGCCCAGAGTGGACGATCACACCGCCGTGTTCGCCTGCTTCAGGGCCAATGTCGACCAACCAGTCCGCCGTGCGGATGGTGTCTTCGTCGTGTTCGACGACGATCAGGGTGTTTCCGAGATCGCGCAGGGTGACCAGCGTGTCGATCAGGCGCTTATTGTCTCGTTGGTGCAATCCGATGCTCGGTTCGTCCAACACATAGAGCACACCGGTCAAGCCGGAGCCGATTTGGGTGGCCAATCGGATGCGCTGTGCCTCTCCACCGGAGAGGCTGCCTGCATTGCGCGCAAGGGTTAAGTAGGACAGACCCACTTCGAGGAGAAAGGTCAGACGGGCCCTGATCTCGCGGATAATCGGGGCCGAAATCGACTGGTCTTGTTCCACATCCTCGAGAGAGACGATGAAGTCAAAGGACTCGTCGAGGCTCATTTCTGAGACATCCGCGATTGAACGGCCCCCGACGGTAATGGCGAGGACTTCGGGTTTCAGCCTGGCTCCCCCGCAGGACGTGCAGGGCACCTCGCGCAGATATTCGGCGTAGCGTTGCTTGGCCCAATCAGAGTCGGTTTCCCGATATTTACGCTCGATGTAGGGCAGCACTCCTTCGAAACCCGTCGAGTATTTGACGTCCCTGCCGTAGCGGTTACGCCACTTCACCACCACTTCAAAGTCATTGCCCCTCAGCACCGCATCCTGAATACTCTCCGGAAGGTCCTGCCAGGGCGTGTCGAGCGAAAAATCTAAATCGGCGGCGAGGCTTCCTAACAGGTTGGTGAAATAGCCGTAGAGGCCCTTGCCGGCTTGAGTCCACGGCAAAATCGCCCCTTCGGCGATGGAAAGCGCCGGGTCACCGATGACCATCTCGTGATCGACGGCCATCGTGAAGCCCAAACCGGAACACGCGGGGCAAGCGCCAAATGGCGAGTTGAACGAAAACGTGCGGGGCTCGACCTCGCTCAGTGCAACCGGGTGGCCGTTGGGGCAGCTGAGTTTCTCACTCAGTAACCGCGTCGCCTCCGGACCCTCACGGTCGACAAACTGGATAGTGATTGTCCCCTCCGAGAGGCCGAGTGCGGTCTCCAGTGAATCGACCAGGCGGCCGGCGATGTCGTCGCCGGTGACCAGCCGGTCGACCACGACAGAAATGTCGTGTTTCTTCGTTTTGGCGAGCTTGGGCGGGCTGGCCAACTGAATTTGTTCACCATCGACGATCGCTCGTGAATAGCCACTGGCTTGAAGGGTGTGGAATAAGTCCACGAACTCGCCTTTTCGTTGACTCACCACGGGGCTCAGCACCAGGAAGCGCTCCCCCGCCGGATGGGTCATCAGTTGGTCGGCCATCTGCTGCACGGTTTGGCGCACAATGGCCTCACCGCACTCCACGCAGTGGGGTTGACCGGTGCGGGCAAAGAGGAGCCGCAGATAGTCGTGAATTTCGGTAATGGTGCCCACGGTGGAGCGCGGGTTACGGTTGGTGGATTTCTGATCGATGGATACCGCGGGGCTCAGCCCTTCGATGACGTCCACGTCGGGGCGGTCGACTTGGCCCAAAAACTGCCGGGCGTAGGCCGAGAGGGATTCCACGTACCGACGCTGACCTTCGGCAAAAATGGTGTCAAAGGCGAGGGAGGACTTGCCCGAACCAGACAGGCCGGTAAACACAATCAGAGCATTGCGCGGGATGTCCACGTGCACATCCCGCAGGTTGTGCACCCTGGCTCCCTGGACGGAGATGACGTGGTCGCTGTGAGGTTTGACGATAGGCACGGTTTAGTTTAAGTAATCCTCTCTGTACCCGTGGTGAGCGAGGCGGGTTACCGACTGGCGTGTTCGGTCATCTCGCGCAGCTCACGTTTCAACTCGGCGACCTCATCGCGAAGGCGCGCGGCCAATTCAAACTTGAGCTCGGAGGAGGCTTGCATCATTTGGTCGGTGAGCTGCCGGATGAGCGCCGGTAGTTCGTCACTTCCCGCTGCGGCCCGCAGCACCGGTGTCTCAGAGGATTGATCGCCCACCAGCTCGTCGGTATCGGCGCTCTCGCGCACGAGGACGGCGGTGATATCGCCGATTTTTTTGCGCAGTGGGGTGGGATCGATTCCGTGTTCGGTGTTGTAGGCGAGCTGAATCTCTCGACGCCTGGTCGTCTCGGCAATGGCGTAGGTCATCGAGTCGGTCATGGTTTGGGCATACATGTAGACCTCACCGGAAACGTTTCTCGCGGCACGACCGATCGTTTGAATCAGCGAGGTGTGGGAGCGAAGGAACCCTTCCTTATCGGCATCGAGGATCGCCACCAAACTGACTTCGGGTAGGTCTAAGCCCTCCCGCAACAGGTTAATTCCGACCAATACGTCGTAGACCCCGGCGCGCAGTTCAGTCAACAACTCCACTCGCCTTAGAGTGTCTACGTCGGAGTGCAGGTAGCGCACGCGCACCCCGGCGTCATCGAGAAAGTCGGTTAAATCCTCGGCCATTTTCTTGGTGAGCGTGGTGACCAGGACGCGCTCATTGCGTTTACTGCGCAGTCGAATCTGTTCCAACAAATCATCAATTTGGCCGGTCGCGGGGCGCACTTCCACTTTCGGGTCGACAAGCCCCGTGGGCCGAATGATTTGCTCCACCACCCCGTCAGAGACGTCTCGTTCATACTGTGCGGGTGTGGCCGAGAGATACATGCGCTGGCCGGTGCGCTCGAGAAATTCATCGAAGCGCAGCGGTCGGTTGTCCATGGCACTCGGCAAGCGAAAACCGTGTTCGACCAGGGTGCGTTTTCTGGACGCATCACCCTCATACATCCCGCCAATTTGGGGAACCGTGACGTGGGATTCGTCGATGACGGTGAGAAAGTCGTCTGGAAAGTAGTCGAGGAGGCAGTTGGGGGGCTCACCGGGACTTCGGCCGTCGATGTGCCGGGAATAGTTTTCGATTCCCGAGCAAAACCCAATCTGTTCCATCATCTCGAGGTCATAGGTGGTGCGCATCCGAATACGCTGCGCCTCGAGGAGTTTTCCCTGCTTTTCAAACCAGGAGACCCGCTCTTCCATCTCGTCGCGGATGGTTCCAATCGCCCGTTTCATCGTCTCCGGTGAGGCGGCGTAGTGGGTGGCCGGAAACACCGACACGCTCTCGAGTGTTCCCAGGACTTCACCGGTCAGCGGGTGCAGGGAGCTCAGCGACTCGATTTCATCACCGAACATCTCGATGCGAAGCGCAAACTCTTCGTAGACGGGAATAATTTCCACCGTGTCGCCGCGCACTCGGAACGTCCCGCGTAAGAAGGCGACATCGTTTCGCTGATATTGCATCGCGACAAACGCGCGGGCGAGTTGATCGCGCGAAATGCGCTGGCCGACGTGCAACGCGAGCATCGCTTCGAGGTACTCCTCGGCGGCACCCAAACCGTAAATCGACGACACGGTCGAGACGACGATCACGTCTCGTCTCGAGAGCAACGAGTTCGTCGTGGAGTGGCGCAGACGCTCCACTTCGGCATTGACCGAGGAATCTTTTTCGATGAACGTGTCCGTTTGAGGAACGTAAGCCTCTGGTTGGTAGTAGTCGTAGTAGGACACGAAATATTCCACGGCGTTGTGCGGAAACATTTCCCTCAACTCGTTGGCGAACTGGGCCGCGAGCGTCTTGTTGTGCGCCATCACCAGGGTCGGACGCTGCAGCCGCTCCACCAGCCACGCCGTGGTCGCGGTCTTTCCGGTACCCGTCGCCCCCAGCAGGGTGACGTCGGTTTCTCCCGCCTGGAGTTTTCCCGCCAATTGGTCGAGGGCGCGCGGTTGATCACCGCTGGGGGTGTAGTCAGACACGACCTCAAAGGGTCGAAGCGTTCGAGTGGCCTCCACGTGCTCGAGGTTACTCTCCCCGGGTGGGCAATTGCCGGGCAATGGCGTGGAGTTGGTCGGGCCAGTGCTGCCACAGGCCCCTCGCCAGTTCGACAGCTCCCTCCCGGGTGTGCTCCAGCTCGCCACCCGCGTCGAGTGTCACGTCGGCTATGGCGAGCCGCTGTGCGTCCGTTGCTTGCGCGTCTACCCTCTGGTGAGCGGCCTGGGAATCATAGCCACGGTGCTCTCGAAGCCGCTCGTACCGGGTTTCTGCCGGTGCGTGGACGAGCACAACCAGGTCAAACTCCCCCGCTCGGCTCCCTTCGGCCAACAGTGGCACCGCATATACCAGCGGCGTGTCCGGATGGGCGCTCTGGTGCGCCTGAAACAACGCCGTTGAGGCCTCCCAGACGGCGGGATGGACGATGGCATTGAGATCAGCGCGCGCGTGGTCATCCGCGAACACACGCTGCCCGAGGGCCTCCCGGTCGAGACCGCCCTCTGCCGTGATCACTTCAGGGCCGAAACGCTTCTCAATGTCGATCAGAGCGGGCTGGCCGGGCGCGACAACGTCTCGGGCCACCTGGTCGGCGTCAATGACCGTAATTCCCTCCGCACTCAACACGTCGGTGACAGCCGACTTACCCGCCGCAATACCTCCGGTGAGGGCGACAACAGCCATGCGGGCTAGCGACCTGTCTGGCGCGGGACGTGACTACTCGCCGCTACCGGTGAGTTTTTCCCGCAGGGCGGCAAGCGACTCGTCATCGGAGAGGGTTCCGGCGTTTTCTTCCGGGGTGTCCTCGGCGACGGGAGCCTCACCCTGCTCTTCACCCTCTGGCGCCTCGACGGGTTGGATGACCATGGCGGCCATTTCGGCCACCTGGACCTTGTGGGCTTCCCAGCGAGCCTGGGCGGCCGCGTATTCGCGCTCCCAGTTGGCGCGCTGGTCGTCGAAGCCTTCTTTCCATTCGCCGGTTTCGGGGTTGAAGCCCTCCGGGTAGGTGTAGTTACCCGCATCGTCGTATTCGGTGGGCATCCCGTAGAGGGCGGGGTCAAATTCGGTACCCTCGGGGTCGATTCCCTCGTTGGCCTGCTTGAGTGAGAGCGAAATCCGGCGACGCTCCAGGTCGATGTCAATAATTTTGATAAAGACCTGCTGGCCCGCCGAGACGACCTGTTCGGCCAAGTCGATGTGCTTGTCGGAGAGTTCGGAGATGTGGACCAAGCCCTCGATGCCGTCGGCCACGCGGACAAACGCCCCGAAGGGGACCAACTTGGTGACCGCACCGGGCGCGATCTGACCGATGGCGTGGGTGCGAGCAAACAGCTGCCAGGGATCCTCCTGGGTGGCTTTGAGCGAGAGCGACACCCGTT
>NZ_JAVLBO010000026.1:0-17209 GCF_031581085.1 Pontimonas sp. | reverse complement strand
GAGTCCTGGGGATTCACCCGCCCACAGCCGAACAAAAAGCCATTATCGAGGCCCCTCTCGAAGGGGTGTACCGGGTGGTGGCTGGGGCCGGATCGGGCAAAACCGAGACGATGGCCCTGCGTGTGGTGTGGTTGGTCGCAAACGACATGGTCAGCCCGCAACAGATTCTGGGCCTCACCTTCACCAGGAAAGCCGCCTCGGAGCTCGGCGGTCGGATTACCTCGCGTATCCGTCAGTTACCCCAGAGCGGCGGGGGTGAGACCATCGATGTCTTTGCGATGCCCCAGGTCTCCACCTACAACGCGTTTGCCTCGAGGCTGTTTCAGGACTACGCCGTGTATTTGGGAATCGATGGTGACCAGGACGTGGCGGGTGCGGCGGCTGCCTGGGCGCTCGCGAAACGCACCGTGGCACACTCCCGCCACGAAGCACTACCCGATCTTCAGATGTCGCTCGATCAGTTGACCTCGCTCACCTGGCAGTTGTCCCAGGCCCTCTCCGAAAACGCCGTCGACACCGAGGCACTGCGCGACTACGCCGAATCGTTCCAAAGCGTTCGGGAGCTTCCCGCGGGGGGTCGAGGTGGCTACCCGGGTGTTGATCGCACCGCCGACAATATTTCGCTTCTGCCGGTCCTGATCGACCTCGTCGAAGAATTTCGGACGGCCAAATATGCCCGGGGAATCGTCGAATATTCCGATCAGGTGCGCCTCGGCTTAGAGGTCGCACGCTCCGCACCGGAAGTCGTCCAGGGGCTTCGATCCCGACACGCTGTCGTGCTACTCGATGAGTATCAAGACACCAGCGTGTTGCAAACCACGCTGCTGAAGACACTCTTTGCCGATCACCCGGTAATGAGTGTGGGCGATCCCCTGCAGGCCATCTACGGCTGGCGGGGGGCGAGTGCTGCCAACTTGGATGATTTCCCCCGCGAGTTCGCCCACCAGTGGCCCGCCCGCACCTTCGGGCTCCAAACCAGTTGGCGAAACCCCAGCCGAGTGCTGGCGGCGGCTAACGCGCTCTGTGCGCCGCTTCGCACAGACGACCTACAACTGGGCGAGTTATCTCCCGCACCCCACGCCGCCGAGGGCTCGGTGGATGTGCACTACCCCGACACTCTCGACGACGAAGCAGAGGCGGTCGCCCAGTGGTTTGCGAAGCGCTTAAGTGGTGGGCCAGACCCGGCGGAGGGCGCACCCAGCGCGCCCGGTAGTACCCCTGCGCCAGAGGCCCCCAGCGCGGCGCTGCTGCTTCGCGAGCGAAAGCACCAGCACGTCTACGCCAGGGCGCTGGAGCGACGGGGAATCCCCGTGCACATTTTGGGAATCGGTGGCCTGTTGGGGGACCCACTGGTGGCAGACCTGGTCGCCGGCTTGGCGATCGTGCACCGACCTTTTGCCAACGGCGAGCTGGTGCGACTGCTCACTTCGGGGCGGTTTCGACTGGGCGCGAGTGACCTTTTCGCGCTCGCCGAGCGCGCTCGATGGTTGGGTCTTCGAGACAGTGCGGGAGGGCGTCTCGACGAATCCCTCGATCAGGCTCTGCGCGAGCAAGCACTGGGCCAGCCCAGCGCGTCGCTGCTGGATGCGCTGGAGTATCTCGCTCAGAAGCCACCCGAGCACAGCCACTGGGAGGCGTTTTCAGCAGACGCACGGACCCAGTTGCTCGAGGCGGCCGCACTGATTGCCCGTCAACGCCGCTTAAGCCACGAGAGCATTGCCGACCAGGTCGTCCACTGGGAACGGGCGACGGGTGTCGATATTGAATGGCTCGCCCACCCGCACCGCGAGAGCTACCGCAATTCACGCGAAGCGTTTTTTGCCGCGATTTCGCAGTACCAGGCTTTCGCCGATGAGGCGGGCGCGAAGGGTTTTCTCGACTGGTTGGAACAGGCCGAGTGGCGCGATAGTTTGCAACCCCAGTCGGCACCGCCGGAGCCCGGCTGTGTGCAAATTCTCACCATTCACGGGGCGAAGGGACTCGAATGGGACCTCGTCGCGGTGGGCCAGTTGGTCGAGGGTGAACTGCCCGGCACACCCAACGAAGGGTTTAAGGGGTGGTTGCGCCAGGGAGTGTTGCCCTATCCCTTCCGGGGTGACAGCGAGTTCTTGCCCCACTTTGATTGGCGGAGCGCGGAATCGAGAAAGGACCTGCTGGATCGCATCGAGGGCTTTAGCGACGATATTCGCGCCCATCACGAACGCGAAGAGCGCCGGTTGGCCTATGTGGCCATGACCCGCGCGAGGGCCCAACTGTTACTGGCGGGAAGTTTCTATTCGACGAAGGCGTCGGCACAGTCGCCCTCGCCGTTTCTGGTCGAGCTGGAAGCCGCCCACTGCATTGACCCGCTGCCGCTCTCGCCGAGCAGTGACAACCCGTTGGAGTCGGCCGAGGAGGATCTCATCAGCTGGCCGGCTGACCCGTTGGGCTCCCGCCGCGACGCCATCGAACAGGCGGCAGCGGCCGTATCGGCGGCGATCGAGCGGGCTAGTGAGCCGGCTACTGAGCAGGGGGTCGAACAGGTCGATGCGGCTTTGGTGGAACAGCTCGACGCGGTGTTGGCGAACGAGCAGCGCCGGCTCGCCCCGGCCGAGGGCTCGTGGCCGGTGCGCATTCCCGCCTCGCAGTTTGACCGTTGGGTGTATGAACCCGAGGTCATGCTGCGCTCTCGCATTCAACCGCGCCCCCCGACGACGGGTCTCGCCCAGCAGCGAGGCAACGATTTTCACGCCTGGGTCGAATCGTATTTTCACTCGGCCAGTGGAAACCGGGTCTTGGGCGATATCGATATCGACCACGACACGGGGCTCGAGACCGATCTCGACGTGCAGACCTGGCGGGAGAGTTTTGAGCGCAGCGAGTTTGCTGCCTTAACCCCGATCGCCCTGGAGCGAGAAATTCACCTTCCGCTGGCTGGCCACCTGGTCATTTGCAAAATTGATGCCGTGTTTGACCGCGGGGACCGAATCCAGATTGTCGACTGGAAAACGGGTCGAACCCCGCAGGACCCGGCAGAAATTGAGCGCAAAGCACTCCAATTGGCCCTTTACCGCCTCGCCTGGGCCGAATGGGCAGGGGTTGAAATCGACACGGTCGACGCGGTCTTTTGGTTTTCCCAAAGCGAGCAGGTGATCACCCCGGAGCGATTAGCCGGTCGGGAGGAACTAGAGGCGCTGATCGATACAGCGAAAGCGGTGCCAGCCGGTCAGACCACGGCCGCTCAGGCCACGGCGCATGACACGACTTCGGAGGATTAGTCGAGCCAGGTGTGAAGGCTCGCGCGTAGCCATTCCGGGTCGAGGGTGTAATTGCTTTTGAACAGCCCGCCGGTTTCGTCCGAGGTGTAGAAAATGTGCCAGTACTCGGAATGGTTGAGTGTGGCCAGGTCCGGCAGGATCGTCATGGCGCGAATGCGGGTGTCCTGCCAGCACAGGGCACTGGTTCCCGGCTGGCAAAAAAGGAGACCGGCGAAGCCCGCCCCAGACGGTCCCATCACGTATTTGGCTTCGCGAAAGAGTTGCACCTGTTCTTCCAGGGTGAGTTTTTCGGGGTAGCAGGCCTCGAAGCCAAACTCTTTCGCGACAGCTAAGGCGTCATCTTGGTTGTAGGAGCGGCGGGCCGTGTCCCGGGCGAGAAAGATCTTGCGGTGTGGCGTGACCTCCCGTGGGGCGAAGGCTCTCAGGTAGACATCGCGGTAGCTCTCCATCCCCTCGCGGTGGAGCAGGTGGATTCGAGGGTCGAGATCGCTTGGTCCCTCGTGTTTGGGCAGGTTGCTGAGCTCCAACGGGTCAATCCAGACCAACGAATCGGCCTCCAGAAGGGCCCATTCGGGCATCACGATCATGTCGCGGGAGCCCTTAAACAGCTCGAGGGCGTCCAGCATGGTCGGGTAGCGAAAAATTTGCTCCGGAATGATCACCGGGTAGTCGCGCAGGTGCTCGGGCAGGGAATTGGCCAGGTGGAGCTGGGGCAGAGCGTCAATGAGCCAGTGGTACCAGTTCGTGAAATCCCGGCCGCCCAGAAAAATGGCCTGCTCGACGTGCATTTGGTACCCGCGGCGCCTATCGACCAGCACGCGATCACCAGAATTCCACACCACGCGGTTTTTCCGGTAGCTCAGTCGCCACGGCCCCTCGGTTCGACGCGGTTGAATCATGAACTGGTCACCGTGGAGGAGAAAACCAAAAAAACGATTATTCGACACGCTCGCGCCCGACCACCGCGACCAGGTCACCGCCGGGAACACTTCTGGTTCGGGGGTGATCAGATCCTCCCCGAGGATTTGAGACCTGGACACCACAGCCTGGGAGGCGGGAAAAAACTCGCCAGATTCTTCTGAGCCCTGACCCGGTGAGGTGCTGATTTGCAGAGCGGAGAAGCGCCACGACCCCAGCCACCCCAGCACCGGGGTGCGAAGGGCGGAATAGAGGATTCGGTACAACCCCGAAATCAGCCAGTCCACAGCGACCGAGACTACTCGGTGGAGTCCTTGGGCGGAGCCAGAGGGTGTGGGGTCTGAGTGAGTGGCTCCGTCAAGGCCGAATCCATGTCGCCTCCGACCCGGTCGTGGAGTTCATTGATTTGTGCGGTTGCTTTGCGCGTGACCTCCTCGTCGCCGTGGTCCATGCCGTGGAGGAGCCAACGGGCGATATCGAGCTCCGCCCAAAACCGCGCGCGCTGAAAAATGCGCCGATCGGCGCTGGCTCTGTGGCCGCGGTACGCGTTTTCTACCCCCGCCTGCAGGGCCTTTGCCGTCGGCGCTGTCACCCACGCGACATCCCGCGCCGGGTCACCCACCTGCAGGGCGCGCCACCCGGTCATCGCGGTCACCCGGTCGCCCTCCACCAAGAACGAATCCACGCGCAGGCCACCGTGAATGATGGTCGGCTCAAACTGCCACAACTCGGGGTCTTCATAGGCGGCCTCCCAGCGCCTCAGCAACGACTGGGGCAACAGCGTGGTCTGCGCGGCGCGATCGACGATGCCCACCGCCGTGCGCTGGGCATCGTTGGCGCTGTGAATGGGGCGGCCCTGGTCGTAGAGAGCGCTGGAGGGAATGCTGTGAATTGTCGCCATCGCTTCGGCAATCGACCCGGCGAGCGCAGGCGTGACCTGCGCGGTGGGGATGCGAAAACCCGGGAGCCATTCGGCGACGGTGAGCGTTTTCCCGCGGACGTTGATTTCGCCGTGAATGCGCGGCAGCGCAAAACCGACTCGGGAGCGCAAACCCTCACCGATGGCGCGCAGCGCTTCGATGCGCTCGCGGGCGTTGAGCTCTTCACTATCGGTGCGGGGAAGTTCCACCAACCACGCGCGGGAATCGGTGTCGGTCGCAAAAGCGGCATCTTTGTCGCCATCGGACATGTCCGTTGTGCTCACCAGTGTGAGCCCGGGAACCGCCGCGGAGGCCTGCGCCGCTAGCATGAGAGACAGGTGGCTCATGCCCCCAGAGTAAGCGCGGTGGCGGGTCGGATACCGTTGCCACACCGGGGCAGGGGCGCTCAGCCGGGCGGCCAGCGCACCGGAGGGCCTCGGGAGCCACACTGTTGTTTGGGGGTTTATGTCACTGACACCGCGCCTGGCGCTATCGAGGGCCACTCTGGACCGCGATGCCGCCTCACGATCGATCCCCGGGCTCATCGATCGACTCTGGGAAGACCCCCGGACCAAAGTCGTGTCGTCCTGGCGGGGTGAAGTGTTGGTCGAGCGCTCGGAGACCCTGCGACTGGATTATCGAAGTCCCGCATCTCTGCCCAGGCCCGACACCGTGGTCTATTTGGGCAAGAGCGTTGCCGGCGACGACGAGCTCCCCGCAGGCACCGCGGTCCTCGCCGCGCTCTACCAGGACGACCAGGCCCGGCAGGTCGAACCCGACACCAGCCTGTGGGTCAGTGGCCGCACAAGCGGACACGCCCTGGGTGATCGAGACGCAGGAGTCCTGGTGGAAGCACTCGCGCTCGCCAATTGGCACTCTGCCCACCGGTTTTCCCCCGCGACCGGAAAAAGGCTGTTAGTCGATGATGCGGGCTGGGTCTTAGTCGACCACGACAGCGGGAAGACGGTGTTTCCCCGCACCGACGCGGCCATCATCGTCTTGATTACCGACGGCGATGACCGCATCGTGTTGGGCAGTAATGCGCTGTGGGAAGCACAGCGTTACTCGCTTCTGGCGGGTTTTGTGGAACCGGGGGAGTCTCTCGAAGCAGCCGTCGCTCGGGAAGTCTTCGAAGAGTCCGGCCTCAGCGTGAAAAACCCACGCTATGTGGGCAGCCAACCCTGGCCGTTTCCCGCCTCCCTGATGGTCGGCTTTACCGCCGAGTTGGACCATGAGGCCACCGGTCCGCTCCAGCCCGATGGCACCGAAATTATCGACCTGCGCTGGTTTAGTCGCCAGGAGCTTTTCGACTCACTCGACCAGGTCGTCCTGCCCGGTCCCACGTCGATTGCCCGAGCGATGATCGAAGACTGGTTCGGCGAGGCGCTCCCGGAGAGTCACTGGTGACCCACGCGCTACTCGATTCGCTCAACGAGCGCCAACGGTTGGTCGCGACAACCTTCGATGCCCCCGTGTGTGTCATGGCCGGAGCGGGAACGGGTAAGACCCGGGCGATCACCCACCGCATTGCCTACGGCATTCACAGTGGCCGCTATCAGGCCGACCAGGTGCTCGCCCTCACCTTTACCCAAAAAGCGGCCCAGGAGATGGCCACCAGGGTGCGAGGTCTCGGGGTGGAGAGGGTGTCCAGTCGCACGTTTCACTCGGCAGCGCTTCGACAGTTGCAGCACTTTTGGCCCAAACTCACCGACGGGTTCCTCCCCGAAGTGGTGACCAGTAAAGCCGGCGTCATCGCCCACGTGCTGGACACACTCCAGATTGAGGTCGACCAGGCGGTGTTGCGCGATTTGGCCAGTGAAATCGAATGGCGGAAGGTCAAAGGCTTCACCGTCGAGGAGTATTTTCACCAGGTCGACGCGGGCGTGCGCACACTGCCCCCGGGAGTGAGCGCCCAGGCCATGCAGGCGGTGATGGAGGGCTACGAGAAAGTCAAAGACGAACGTCGCCGGATGGACTTTGAGGATGTCCTTCTCGCTACTGTCGGGATGTTGGAGAGTGAGCCAGCGGTCGCCGAGCGAGTGCGAGCCACCTATCGCCACCTCGTCGTCGACGAGTACCAAGACGTCTCACCCATCCAGCAGCGCCTGGTCGACCTATGGCTGGGAGGAAGCGGTGATATCTGTGTGGTGGGCGATGCCAGCCAAACGATTTACACCTTCGCCGGGGCCACCAGCGACTACCTGGTCCGCTTCGGTGAGGCCTACCCCGATGCCAGGGTCATCACCCTCGACGACAATTACCGCTCCAGTCAAGACATCATCACAGCGGCGAACCTGAGCATTCACGGCCAGCCCGGAGCGGTGGAGTTGCGGGCCCATACGCCCGCAACCTCGCCCCTGATTTACGCCTCGCACGCGACCGATCAGGATGAGGCGAGTTGGGTGGCCACTCGAATCGGCCAGTTTCTCGAAGCCGGCTACCAGCCCTCGGATATCGCCGTGCTCCACCGCTTTAGCGCCCAGGCGCTGCTCACCGACGGAGCACTTCGCGCCGCCGGGGTTTCGGTGCGAAGCCAGGGCGGGACCCGATTTTTCGATCAACCCCACGTGAAACGCGCCGTCATGGAAATTCGCGGCGCCGCCGTTGCCCACACGCCCGGGTTAGTCCACCAGGTGGTGGCCGACATTCTGTTTGGCTTGGGCCTCACCAGCGACGAACCCGAGCACGGCGGTGCGACGCGCTCCGCATGGGAAGACCTGCAGGCTCTGCGGGATTTGGCCGAAAACTTTGGCGAGGGGCGCACACTGCAGGAATTCTCGGAAGAGCTGGTGCGCCGGGCCCAAGCCCACGATGAACCCACGATGCAGTCGGTCACTCTGGCGACGGTGCACGCGGCCAAAGGACAAGAGTGGCCCGTGGTGTGCGTTGTGGGCCTCTCGGAGGGGCAATTCCCCATCTCCTACGCGGACACCGCGGACGCTGTTGCCGAAGAGCAGCGGTTGTTCTACGTGGCCATTACCCGAGCCAAAGAGCAACTGGTGCTCAGTTGGGCCAAGCGAAACCGAAGCCACGGTGGCGCTGAGCGACAAATCAGTCGATTCCTCCGACCACTCGGTATTGCCCCAGAGAGTCACTGAGCCCCGCGCCAGGCTCATAACCCTCGGCACGCACAGGAGGGATCAAACTCCACCGTGTTGCCAGCGAGTGTTCCGTCCTGGGGCCGCCACTCCAGAACACGCCCCGGTTCGGCCAACCCAAGAGAGTTCGGGAGTGCTCCGAGTAGGCCGTGGATGAGGCAGACCAGGGCGGCGGCGACACCGCCGCCCTCCGGTGTGGCTTGGGGGGCTGCCTTCCCCCACAGTTGGGACTGCATCGTCGACCAGTGGGGGTTCGCCAGGCGTTTGTGCGAATCCACGCAGGACAGGCACGGGGAGTATCCCGGCTGAATACGCGGGCCCACCTGCACCGTCAGGTCGGAAAAGATGACCGGGGTGTGTGGGATGTCCGTTTGGCTGAGCACACCCACCCAGTCGGGGTGTGCCACATAGTCGGCGACGAGAATGACCCCTTCGGCTGTCGCCTCGGGTAGGTCGTGCACATCGGCGCAGTGCATCACCTGGACCCCCATCGCACCCAGCACTCCCGCCATCACCGGGAGCGCATTGGATGCGCCGACCAGGTGCACCGCTCGGCGCGGTGGCTCAGGGTCTGGTTCGCAGGCGGGAGCAAGCTGACCGAGCAGAGCCTGGACGGCAGCTTCGGCCAGGCCCGTTTGGTGTTGCAACAGCCGAAGGCCCCCTTCGCTCACGCCGCTTTGGAGGGCGTGCAGGATGGGGGAGGCATCATCGTCGATGTTGTGGACCAGGGTGTGGGGGATGTCGAGGCCCACTTGCAGGTCGTTGGGTGTGTGCCACAGCAACGGTCTGTTGCTGTGGAGTCGATATACCCGCTGGCTCATCCCCACACAGTGCCCGGTTGGGCCACAGCCGCAGGCAAACTATCCCCAGGGCCCCTCGGAGAACGAGAGTCGGCCTATTTCGCGGGCGGGGTGTCCCCGTCGTCAGGGCCGTCTGCCCCGGGGTCATCCTCTACAGGCGGGGAAGAGTCAGACAATTTCTCGTTGGTGTTCTCATCGCTTGGGGGGAGGTCACCGGGAGCGTCCTCGCGGGGTGCCTCGGCACTGGCGGCAGGGTCGTTGAAGAGCTCCTCCAAGAAGCGGTCAACATCGGAATCGGTTTCTGGCTGTGCGTTGCGGTTGAGAAATGATTCGGGGGAGTCCAAGTCGTCTTCGGTGGGCAGGCGATCGGGGTGGCCCCAGAGCTCGTCGCGTCCTTCTTGACCGTCGCGCTCGAGAAGCGCGTCCCACATCGCGGAGGCTTCGCGCAGGCGGCGCGGGCGAAGTTCCAGGCCGACCAGGGTTTTGAAAGCGTGTTCGGCGGGGCCGCCGGTTGCACGGCGTCGACGGATGGCTTCAGCGATTTTGTCCGCATTGGGCAGACGCGAAGACGCACTGCGGGTGACGTGGTCAACCCACCCTTCGATCAGAGCCAACATGGTCTCGAGGCGCACCAGCGCTCGGTCTTGAGCTTCAGTGCGCTCGGGCAGCAGCGCACCGCTGGAGAGTATTCGAGAAATCTCTTCTGGATTGCTCGGGTTGATCGATTCGGCAAAGTCCATCAGTTTGTCGCCGTCGATCTGTATTCCGCGGGCGAAGTCGCCCACCAGGCTCATCACGTGCAGGCGCAACCAGCGGGCATGCCGAAACAGCCTTTGGTGGGCGAGTTCACGGATTGCCACATACAGGTCGACTTCTTCGGCGCCCACGCTGAGGCCTTCGGCGAATTCGTCAATGTTTTGCGCGACGAGCCCCGCCCGAACGTCGTGTTCGTCGCTGGCCTGCATCAGGGGAATACCGATGTCCCCCGCGGAGAGAACTTCCCGGGCGAGACCGCCCACGACTTGGGCGAGTTGCAGTCGAAACAGGCTGGTGGTCATCGTGGTGAGTACGGGCGAGCCCCCGAGCACTCCTTTAACCTCTTCGGGCGCTTGTTCTTCAATGAGCTGAGCGATGGCACGAGCGAGCGCTTCGGAGACCGGTTCGGCCATTTCTTGCCACACCGGCAGCGTCGCGCGAGACCAGTCCTGGCGGGTCATCAGTAGCGGGCGGCCACCGGGCTCCGCCATGTCGGTGACGTCGTTAAGCCACAGTGCGGCCGTGCCCAGCAGACCAGACAGGGTCTCCGCCCGGACCGGGTCGATGCTTTTTGAGCCCTCGGCTGCCACCTTCACGGCGTGGTTTCTCGCCGTCTGCTCCGAGTTGTTCATGGCGCCGGTGAGACCGCTCGCAAACTGTTCGACCATGCTTTGGAGTTGACTCGCGTCGCCGGTGAAACCGGCTGCGCGAGCGAGCTCTTCCGGATCAAATCCTTGGTCGCCGTCAAACATCCGACGCACCGCATCGCGGATCCACTCCTGGGGATCCTGCGGTGAGTCCTCGCGGTCGTCCTCTCCTGCCATACCTCTACGGTACCCGCAGGGCTGATGAATGCGCTGGGCCGTTCGCCCGGAGCGTGCGTGCGCGCTGGGGCAGACCTCACGGACAGCTCGGGCTGACAACGAGGTCACTACACTGGCGTGGCGCTCGTTGAGGGAGGGCCAGTGAGTATTTTTTCCGAGCAAGACCCCAGACCGCTCCTGCGGGAGGGGTCGAGGCGAGCGGGTTGGGCTCTTCTCGCCGGCACCTTCGTGATTGCCATCGTGCTCACCCTGCTGCCCGCTCCCTACGTCATCGACCGACCCGGCCCCACCTACGACACCCTCGGTGTGGTGAGTGTGGACGACGAAGAAGTGCCCCTCATCAGACTCGTGGATCAACCCGAATACCCTGAGCGCGCACAACTGCGCGTCACCACAGTCACCCGGGTGGGCAACCCGAACGCCTTGCCCTCGTGGGTGGAAGTCGTGCAGGCGTGGTTTGCGCCAGAGCGCAGCGTGACGCCCGTCGACGAAGCGTTTCCCCCGGGGATTTCCGTCGAGGATAACCGGGAAGCCGCCCGCATCGACATGGAAAATTCGCAGCAGGAAGCAATCGCTGCCGCCCTGTCCCACCTCGACATCGACTTTGAGAGCTCCCTCGAAGTGGCCCAGGCTGTTCAGGGTGGGCCGAGCGAGGGGGTGCTTCAAGAAGGCGACCTGATTGTCCGCGCGGCCGGCCAACGGGTGGGCGATGTCACGGCCCTGCGCGAGCTCATCAGCGACAACGGCGTGCAGTCGCCCATCAGCCTCGAGGTGTTGCGATCGGGCGAAATCAGGAGTGTGGAGGTGATTCCGCGGATGTCTGAGGGACAGGCACCCATCCCGGTGATTGGGGTTTTAGTCGCCGGCCGCTACGACTTTCCCCTCCAAGTAGACATTGAATTGGGCAGTGTGGGAGGTCCGAGCGCCGGTTTGTTGTTCGCCTTGGGTCTGGTCGAGAAGCTCACCCAGGAGCAAATTGCCGGCAGTTTGCGGGTCGCGGGCTCGGGCACCATCGCCGCCAACGGTGACGTGGGACCTGTGGGAGGCATCCGGCACAAAGTCTTCGGTGCCGCTGACGCGGGGGCGGAATGGTTTCTGGTGCCTCGAGAAAACTGCGGCGATGTGGCAGGCGTCTCGCCGGAGGGCGTCACCGTGATTCCCGTCGATACCCTCTCCGACGCGGTGGATGCACTCGAGTTGGCCATGTCCGACCAGGAGCTGCCCCGCTGCGACTAACCGTCGGGGAGATGGTGGCCTGCGTCGCACAGTCGGCCGGTTCGACGAGGGCCTGGTTCGACGAGGGCTTGGTTCGAACCGGGCCTGGTTCGACGAGGGCTTGGTCTCACGCGGGTCGGCCCAGGGAAGTCTCAGCACGGCGAAGGCCAATCTTTGTAGACTACGCATGGCCGTTTATCCCCAAGGAGTCTTTGCGTGTCTGAAACTACCGGCGCCACCCAAAATCGTTCGCGTCTGAGCCTGGGGGTGACAATCGGTGTCCTCGCGGCTCTGGTGGTGGCCTTCTTCATTTTCGCGTCGCTCTACACCGAAGTGCTGTGGTTTGACCAGCTGGGCTTCGTTGATGTTCTGCTCACCCAATGGTTTGCGACCGCCGCCATGTTTGTCGTGGGTTTCCTGGCGATGGCCATCCCGGTGGGAATCGCCATCGATTTGGCCTACCGCTTCCGACCGGTTTATGCGCGGTTATCGAACGAGCTCGATCGCTACCGCCAGCTCATTGATCCCCTCCGTCGCCTGGCGATGCTCGGTGTCCCGGCTCTGCTCGGTGTGTTCGCGGGCTTGGCCGCGGGGAGTAGTTGGCCGCAATTTTTGCTGTGGATGAACCGTGCGCCCTTTGGCACGCAGGACCCAGAGTTCGGCCAAGACATCGGCTTCTACGTGTTTGAGCTCCCCGTCTACCTCTCGGTTATCGGTTTTGCCAGTGCCGTACTCATCACCGCGATCATCGCTTCCGCGGCGACGGGTTTCCTCTACGGGGCGATTTCCTTAGACGGTCGCGAGTTGCGTATTTCTCGCATCATGCGCATCCAACTGGCCACTCTCGGTGTGCTCTACTTTGTGGTGCAGACCCTGGGAATCTGGCTGCAGCAGTACGAAACCCTGGTGTCACCAAGCGGCGGTTTCTTGCCGTTTGGTGCGGGCTTCGCCGAAGCCAACGCGACGATTCCCTCCCGGGCCATTTTGGCCGGCATCGCCCTCCTGGTGGCTGTGTTGTTCCTCGTGACGGCCATTGTGGGCCGCTGGCGGCCCGCCATTGTGGGAACGGCGCTGTTTGTGGTCTCCAGTTTGTTGATCGCGCAGGCCTACCCGTTCGTCGTGCAGCGCTTCCAGGTCGACCCCAGCGCGAGGACTCTGGAGGCACCGTTTATCGATCGAAACATCGATGCCACGAGAGATGCCTACGGCGTGAACGACCTCGTCGAAATCCCCTACGACGCCGTGACGGAGACCAGCGAGGGTGCCCTTCGACAGGATGCCGAAACGACCGCGAACATCAGAATTATCGACCCGGCACTGGTGACCGATTCGTTTGCACAACTCGAACAGTTCCGCCAGTACTACCAATTCCCGGAGTATCTGGACGTGGGCCGCTACGACATCGACGGCGAGACCACCGACACGGTGCTCGCCGTGCGTGAGATGAACCTCGGTGGGCTCAGTTCACAGTCGTGGTACAACAACACCATCGTCTACACCCACGGTTACGGCTTGGTCGCCGCCTACGGCAACCAACGCACCACCGACGGTCAACCAAAATTCATCGAATCCGGGATTCCGGTCGATGGAAACCTCGGTGAGTACCAACCACGGATTTACTTCGGGGAAACCACCCCCGAGTACTCCATCGTCGGCGCACCCGAAGGTGCGCCGGAGTTGGAACTCGATTTCCCCTCCGGTGGTGAAGGTGAAGCAAACAACCAGACATACACCTACACGGCAGACGGCGGCCCATCCGTGGGCACCACCTTCGGGCGCCTGCTCTACGCGCTGAAGTTCCAGTCGGAGCAGATTTTGCTCTCCGACGCCATCAACGACGAATCGCAGATTCTCTACGACCGCTCGCCGCGCGACCGGGTGCAGAAAGTAGCGCCCTACTTAACGCTCGATAACGACCCCTACCCGGCCATTGTCGATGGCCGCGTGGTGTGGATTGTTGATGGCTTCACCACATCCGCCGATTACCCGTATTCGACTCCGCTTCAGATTTCCGAAGCGATTGCCGATACGTACCGGCCGGCACCCCAGCTCGCCTTCGACACGGTGAACTACGTGCGCAACTCGGTGAAGGCCACAGTGGACGCCTACTCGGGTGAAGTGACCCTGTATGCCTGGGACACCGAAGATCCCCTGCTCCAAGCGTGGTCGGACGTGTTCCCCAACACTCTGCGCGATCAGGGTGAGATGACCGAATCGCTGCTGGAGCACGTGCGCTACCCGTCAGATCTGTTCAAAATCCAGCGCAGCATCCTGGGTGCCTACCACGTGACCGATGCGGGCACCTTCTACTCGTCAGAAGACGAGTGGGTCACCCCGAACGACCCGATCTCAAACCCGGCGGCGCCAACGCTGCAACCGCCCTACTACCTCACGATGCAGGTACCGGGCAGTGAAGACCCCGCGTTCTCGCTGTACTCGACCTACATCCCGCGGGCTGTGGGCGAATCAACCAGGAACGTCATCTTTGGTTACCTGGCGGCAAACGCCGACCCGGGCGAGGACTACGGCAAGCTCACGCTGCTGCGCCTGCCGAAGCAGACGACGATTCCTGGCCCCGGTCAGGTTCAAGCCCAGTTCGATTCGGACGCGGAAGTCGGTCAGCAGCTCAACCTGTTGCGCCAGGGTCAAACGGAGGTTATCTCCGGAAACCTCCTGACGTTGCCGGTGGGTGGCGGTCTTCTCTATGTCCAGCCCGTCTACGTGCAGTCGACTGGTGAAACCTCATACCCGCTGTTGCGCAAAGTGCTGGTCGCCTTCGGTGACCGGCTCGCCTTCGAGGACACGCTCGATGAAGCTCTCGATGCGCTCTTCGAGGGTGACTCCGGAGTGGAAGCCGGTGACGTCGAAGCCGTGGTCGAAGCCGAGACTGCGGACGGCACCGACGAGGCTCAAGAACCCACGCCGGCTCCGGATACCACAGAGCCCGATGCCGGAAGCGAAGAGGGTGCCGACGAAGCGACGGAAGAAGAGGCCCCCGGTACGGTCATTGAGGAAAGCCTCGAAGCCGCCCTCGAGGACGCCCGGCAAGCTCTCCAAGATCGCGATGCCGCGTACCGCGACAACGATCTGGTGGCGGCTGCCGAAGCCGACCAGCGACTGACCGAAGCTCTCCAACGCGCGCTGCTACTGAGCCCGTAAGACCGGTTAACGACTGCGACACCCCGTGGTAAACTGTGAGACACGCCGCGGGGTGGAGCAGTTCGGTAGCTCGCTGGGCTCATAACCCAGAGGTCGTAGGTTCAAATCCTGCCCCCGCAACCACTTCACCACAGCTCCTGGTCTCCTCCTTCGGAGGGGCACAGGAGCTGTGGTGTTTCCGGCCACCGGAGACGCAGCACCCAGACCCGCTGTGGGCCCGCTCTGATCGGTCAGCGCGGGCCCACGGGTGGTGAGGGGTGTTTACTCGGCGGTGAAGTCCGCCAACGCACGATCGCCCAGAGCCATGGTGGTGGTAGTCCATTCGATACCCGCGCGGTGGAGGAGGCTGTCCACTTCGCGTTGGCGTGATTTGGTCGCGAGGGTCACCACACGGCCGGTGCCGCCCGCGCGGCCGGTACGGCCCGAGCGGTGCACGTAGGTTTTGTGTTCCTCGGCGGGGTCGGCGTGGATGACTAAGGCGATGTCATCGACGTGAATGCCGCGGGCCGCGACATCGGTGGCAACGAGCACCTGGGCACGCCCGGAGCCGAGTTTGCCGAGGTTTCGTTGGCGTTGACCCTGACTCAGGTCGCCGTGGAGTGCCACGGCGGGAATACCCAGCCCGTCGAGGTGCTCGGCCAAATTTTTGGCGTCGGCCCTCGTGCGAGTAAACACCAAGGTTTTCTTATCGCCAGCGCTCAGACGTTGGACCATTTCGCGCTTGTCGCGCTGGTCAATAACGAAGACGTGGTGGTCAATCGATGCCGAGGCTTCGTCGGATGTTTGCAGTTCGAAGATGGCGGGTGCCACAAGGAACTTCTCCACCAGTTGGGCGACAGCCCGATCCAACGTGGCGGAGAAGAACAGCTTCTGCCCACCACCTTGAGTTTGAGTGAGGAGGCGATCGACGGGTTCGGCAAAGCCCAGTTCGCTCATGTGGTCGGCTTCGTCGATGACGGTCACCCACACCTGGTCGAGGCTTAAGTGACCCTGAGTAATCAGGTCCTCCAGCCGCCCGGGTGTGCCAATCACGATGTCGACGCCACGTTGCAGCGCTTGGACCTGTCGGCCCTGGGGCACACCGCCCACAATTTGGGTGGTGAACAGCCCGGCAGCTCTCGCCAACGGTTGCACGGTGCGATCAATCTGAAGAGCCAGTTCCCGTGTGGGTGCCAGAATCAGGGCGCTCGGTGCTCGACCTGCTCCTCTTCTCTTTGTCGTGTTGCCACCCGGAGCTAAGCGCTCAACAAGGGCCGCGCCGAAGGCAATCGTTTTGCCCGACCCGGTGTGACCGCGGGCCAATATGTCGCGACCGGTGAGGGCTTCCGGGATTGTCGCCGTTTGAATGGGAAAAGGACTCGTGGCTCCCATGCCCGAGAGCACTGTGGTGAGGGCTTTGTTAATGCCCAACTCGCCAAAAGTCTCTGCCTGGTGGGTGTCGGCACTGACGCTAATGCCCTGGTAGCGCTCCTGGACGACGTCTTGTTTCTGGTGCCGAGAGCCCGACTGGCTTTTTCCTTGACCGCGACCGGGAGCTCCCCGGCGGGCACCTGGACGACCACCGGAGCGATTACCGTGTGAGCGTTGGCCGCCGTAGCGTGCACTTCTGCCGGACTCTTCCCGAAACGATTGGCCCTTTGAGGGACGGTCATCTGGGCGGGAATCCTCGCGACGTGAATCATCGCGGCGAGCATCATCGCGACGTGGTGACTCGTCGCCCCGCGCGGGGCGATGCGTCCGTTGGTCGTTGCGAGAGTTATTGCGCCCCTCGCTGCGTTCGTTGTCACGTGGGCGCTGGTCGCGATTTTTGCCTTCAAATCGGCGCTGGCCCTCAGAGCGAGAAGTGCCCTCCGAGGGTTGGGCTGCGTCGTCTCGGCGGCGTTGGTCACCCGCCGCGTTGCGCGGACTGTTCTGGGGATTGCGACGGGGGTTGGAGGCGTTTTTGCCTCGGGTGACACCGTGTCGCGCGGGACGCGATCGAGGGGTGCGGGCAGGGGTCGACATAGAAATTACTGCTTTCTTGGGGGTAATGGCGCGGGTTTCGCACACGGGCCCGCACGTTGCGGGTCACACCGGACTGTGGGAAACAAATGCATACGCTGGGCGGAACCCCAAGGCCGACCCTTTCACTCTAGGGCATCGGCCTGCCTCACGGGCGAATTAGCGCTGTGGAGGACCTGACTACAGCGCCAGACTGGTGCCCAGAAGCTCACCAATAGACCAGGTCACCACGAGCGCCCCCGCACCACCGAGCATCACCCG
>NZ_JAVLBO010000025.1:0-17745 GCF_031581085.1 Pontimonas sp. | reverse complement strand
ATTCGATGTCGACTACGTGGACTACCACTAAGGCGGCCGTCATGATGAAAAACCCAGCGCATCCAGGGGAGGTCCTCCGTGAAGAGGTCCTCAGGGACTTGGGTCTGTCCGTCAATCAGTGTGCCGAAGCTTTAGGGGTCTCCAGGGTTTCCCTCAGTCGAGTGCTAAACGCCAGAGCAAGCCTCTCACCACAGCTTGCTCTGCGGCTCGAAACAGCGGGACTCGGCAGTGCGCGGATGTGGCTGGACATGCAAAGCGCATGGGATCTTGCCCAATTGCGAGAAACCGGTCTGCCCGCTGTGTCAAGGCTCGGGCACGACGTCTCATCGAGAGCCCAGTAACGGCGGGGGCGCCAGCCCTCATCATTTGGCGCAGCCAACGAGCCAAATGCGCCATTGTGTCGGATACTGGGATGGTGTCAGTTTTACGCGTCGTACTCGCCGATGACCATCGGCTGACCGCTAGCGCCCTGTCCGACTCTCTGCGCGGTCACGGGGTCGATGTGGTGGCGGTAGTTCACTCACCTCCGGATGCGCTCGACGCTGTCGCCACACACCGCCCGGACGTGCTGGTGACTGATTTAGACATGGGTCCTGGCCCCAGCGGGCTCGACGTGGCGTTGAAGGTGAAACAGACGATGGCGAGGATTGGGGTAGTGGTGCTCACCGCCTATGAGGACCCGAAACTGGTGGCTGCGGCAATGCCACAGGTCCCGCCGGATGTGGTGTATCTGGTGAAGCAACGGGTGAGTGAGGTGCAGGAGCTGCTCATGGCCGTGCGCACCGCCCATCTCTTTGCGACCGGCGAGGCGAGACCTCCCAAAAAAGCCACCCGTTTTGACCTGACCACCTCTCAAGCCGCACTGTTGCGTCTAGTCTCCCAGGGGCTTTCCAACCAGGCGATTGCCGACGAGCTCCAACTCACCCTGGGTTCAGTGACTGTGGGCATTAACCGCTTGGCCAAGAAGTTCGGGGTCTCCGGCGACGATTCAACAAATGTTCGAGCGACCCTCAGCCAGCGATACTTTGACTATGTCGGTTTCCAACGAGAGTCTTAGGCTCCGTGTTGGTCCGGGGCTGATAGGCGGTCGCTACGCTTTTTCACCGCTGCTGTTACTGGCCTCTGCTCCAATACTCATCCTCGGTTTTGCCGCGACGGAGGTATCGCCGGCCACCACAGATCTGTGGTGGGCCTATGCCGTGGTGGCGCTGCTCGGACAGCTGGTCCTCGCCGCGGTGTTCGCTGTCGCGGCCACCGCGCTCTCTTTCGGTCCCACAGGACAGAGCCACCCGTGGTGGTTGGTACTCGGGGTGTATGTCGTGGCCGGACAGCTTCGGGTCATTGTGCTCATTTTTGGACTGGACCTCTTCGGGTTACCCAACGACGTTCCCTACACCGCACGCGTAGTGACCTCGAGCCTCCTCATTCCGCTCGCTTTTGGCTTTGGTAGTTATGCGCTGGCCGCGTTGGCACAGTACCGGGAGGCGCGGGAAAAGCTGATCAATAGTCTCGTCACCGCGACGGCCGAGATGGATCGCCAGCGGGTTGCCGTGCACTCACTGCGTGAGGGTGTGCTCTCGGGTGTCGAGGAAGAAGTCACGGAGGCGAATAAGGAAACCCAGGACGCTCTGGTCAAGTTAGAAGCCCATATTGCGAGCGGCACCGATGTGCGTCCCGAACTCCAAGAGCTCCTCGAACAATCCGATCGACGCTGGCGCCGAATAAGCCACGACACCTGGAACCGGGCGTCGATTTCTGTCCCACGGCCTGGCCTGTGGGAAGTACTGGACGTCCTGGCCAAAAGTAAACCGGTTTATCTTCTGGGGTTAGCGTTGTCGGCGATCTTCCTTTTCGCCCTGGTTCTCGCGCGGGCACTAGATTTCTGGCCCGCGGTGTTTTGGACCCTGCTGTGGATGGTCGTTGTCATCCCGATGGGTTGGGCGGTCAATGAGATCGGCGCGAGGCTCTCCTCCGGCGAAGCCCTCGCGTCACTGCTTGGACTCGTCGCACTGCTCAGCGTCGGTGCCTTGTTTCTGGTCCACCCCGACCTCGGTGATGCGGCGGCACGCGGGGCATTTACCATCCACATCACCAATGTGTTGACCGCGTTAATCATCGGTTTTGCGCCCTCTCTCGTGCGCAATCAGGAGCTTGTCCTCGAGGCGCTGCAAAAGAGACTCGATCAATCGACGATTGATCGCATTCGTATCGAGAGCGAACTCGTCGCCGTGGGTCAACAGGTCGCCAGTCGCCTGCACGCTAACACCCGCGGGGAGTTTCTCGCCCGTGTGTTACGCCTGCAAAGCGCCTTAGATCGAAACGACACACAGGGCGCGCTGAAGGCGGTTCGCGCACTACACGACTCCCTCACCCATCAGGTGCTCCCGGGTGAGCAGCCGGGCAACGAGGAGCTCTTGGCGTTTTTGGATAACTGGCGAGGGTTTGTCGACATCGAGCACAACGTGTCCGAGCTTGAGGTGCCAGAAGCCCTGCGCGCCCCGCTCAGCACTCTGGTCATGGAGGCGGTCGCAAACGCCATTCGACACGGAGCTGCCCGGCGGATTCGAATCACCGTCGCCCCCGAGGGTGACGACTGGGTTCTCACGGTCAGTAACGACGGCGAGGCTACATCCAAAGAGGTGCGCACCCCCGGGGTGGGCACCAATGTATTGGACGGGCTCACCGAGGGCCACTGGTCGCTGGAGCACGACCCCTCTGGTCTCACCACGCTTACCGCCCGCCTGCAGCCCTAGGCCTCCTAGCCCTACACTGTCTCCATGGCTACTCTCGCCGATGTTGCCCAGAGTGCGGGTGTGTCGAAGTCCACCGCCTCCAGGGCGCTCTCTGGGCAAGGCTCAGTCTCGACTGACACGAAGAAGCGTGTCGCCGAGGCGGCCAAGGCGCTCGGCTTTGTCGCCTCCAGCGCGGCGGAGTCACTGGCCACGGGGCGCTCGCGCAACATTGCCGTGGTGACGCCGTTTGTCAATCGTTGGTTCTACAGCGAAGTCATCGACGGTGTGGAGGCGGCGTTAATCGGCGCCGGATACGACCTCACCCTGTACCGATTGAGTGATGATCGCCTTCAGCGCCAACAACTCTTCGACTACTTTCTGGTCCGAAAAGGTGTCGACGCGGTCATCGCCCTGACCCTGTTTGTCACCGATGAAGAGGTCGCCCGGTTGGACGCGCTCGGTAAGCCGATTGTGGGAATTGGGGGCCGCATTCCCGGAGTTTCGACCTACTTCATCGATGATCGCGAGGTCGCCCGTAAGCAAACAGAGCACCTGATTGGCCTGGGCCACACCAAACTGATGCATTTTGGCGGCGATCAAGACCAGCAGTTGGACTTCGAGGTCCACTCTCGGCGACTCCAAGGCTTCCGAGATGCCCTGGAGCGGGCCTCGATCGCCGTGGGACAGGATTTTGCCGCCTGCGAAGTCTCCGTGGCGGGGGGTTTTGATCGCGCAATGCGCGTTCTCGCCGATCCCGGCTCGAGGCCCACCGGCATTGTCGCCGTCAGTGACGAGGTGGCCATCGGTGTGATCTCTGCCGCCTACAAATTGGGGCTTCGAATCCCCGATGACCTCTCGGTGATCGGCCTCGATGGCCACCCCATGGGTGAGGCCTTTGGCCTCACCACGATGGTCCAACACGTCTCCCGGCAGGGAGCAATGGCGGTCTCGCAGGCCCTGGCGCTACTGGGTGGCCTCGGCCTAGAAGAAGAAAGCGACCTCGCGATGGCGCTACCGGTCGACCTTAAAGTGCGACACTCGACCGCCCCAGCCCCTCACTGATCGAGGCAGCGGTGAGAGCTCGTCGCTATGCCGGCATCGAGTGCAAGACCAGCAGGCCCGTGTGGATGGCGGCGATCAGCAGATTGCTGATCACGACTGGGTTTGTCAGTACCCGTACAGTGAACGCCGAGAGCACTTTATAGGCAATCTGTATCGCCAGCAGGGTGATGATGCCAGGCTCCAGTGGCCACAACAGGAACAAAATCGAGGCGGCGAGGATTGCCAGATACTGCGCCATCACGATGCCCCGGGCGGGGGTGGCCTGGCCAAACGCCCTCACCGTCCACTTCGCCCCGACGGTGAGCGAGGCGATTACAGGAACGAGTACGGCGATATTGAGCCACAGGGCTACCAGCAAAACGGTCATACCCAGCAGTCTAGATTGCTCGGGCTCACGGGATGTGGCAGTGACGACACCCGATGGCCCTCACCCTATGCGCACCCTCTTGTGCTCCAGTATCCGGCCCGTCGTGAACTGACACACTGGGGGTATGACAAAAGTCACCATTGTGGGCGCCGGATCGGTCGGCACAGCAAGTGCCTTCGCCCTATTGCACGCGGGACGCGTGGATGAGATTTGTCTCTACGACATTGATGTGGACAAGGTGCGCGCCGAGATCGCTGATTTATCTCACGCGGCCGCAGTGGGCAGCGGTGTGACCTTCAGCGGCGGTCACCGCCCCGATGTGACCGCGGGCAGTGATGTGTTGGTGATTACGGCGGGAACAAACCGGGCCCCCGGCCAAACCCGCTTGGAGTTGGCGGAAAAAAATACCTCCCTGGTGGTGAACATTGCCAAAGACCTCATGGCTCAATCGCCGGAAGCCGTCATCGTCGTGGTGACAAATCCCTGCGATGTGGTGGCCACCATCGCCCAGGGCGCACTGGCGCTGCCGCCCTCGCGGGTAATCTCCTCCGGCACGCTTCTCGACACGGCTCGATTGCGCTCGGTGCTGGCGGGTCGGATGGGCGTGTCACCCGGATCTGTCTCGGCGTGGGTATTGGGCGAGCACGGTGAGAGCCAATTTGTTCTCTGGTCTGAGGCGAGCATCGCCGGGGTGCCCCTTGGCGCATGGCAGGGACCAGGCGGAGCCCTCAGTGCAGCCGATCAGGAAGAGATCGCTCGGAGCGTCCGTGACGCGGGCAAAGAAGTCATCGAAGGAAAAGGTGTGACCAACTGGGGGATTGGGCAGTCGGTTGCCCGAATCGTTCGGGCGGTCGTGACGGACGAACACCACGTGTTGCCGGTCGCGACCGTGTTAAACGGCTACCAGGGCATTTCCGGCGTGGCCGTCAGTGTGCCCCACCTGGTCAACCGCCACGGTGCCCACCCGGTCGCGATGTGGCAGATGGACTCCGCCGAGAGAGACCACCTGGTGGCCAGTGCCCGAGAGGTCGAGCAGTCCGTCTCCGGTGTAGGCGTGCCCCCCACAGCCGATCGACAGTAAACCGTCATCTGGTGAGTCCACTCGCCACGCACGCCAGGACTTGCTAGATTTACCCGTGGACATGGTGATGGTGTTCATGGTGGTCCATCCACAGTGCTGACAAACAGGATGGGACTAATGAAAGACAAAGAATCAAGTGACGCGCGTCGCGCGTTTGATTATCAAGAGCGCTGGCACGGCTGGGGTTCACCCGTAGGGCTGGGAATTTTTCTCCTCAGTGTCTCGGGCGGACTGTTTCTGTTCTTCACCGGGGTGGGCGTGCTAGTGGCCAACCTCGAGAGCCTGCCGCAGTAGTAACAACCGGGTGGGGCGCGAGGCCCCACCCGGTCTCTGCCCGACCCGTGACGAGTGCAGCGGGTCGGTGGTCTGTGTGAGGTCTAAAGCTCGGAAATGTGTCGCTTCATCCACACGAGCTGGAGCAGTGCGCTCGCGAGGAACAGTGTGATGAAGGCTTCCCACAGGTTGGTGGTGAATGACCAAATGGCGACCACCGCGAGCACAATATTTGCTGAAGTCCACAACCATCGGGTGCGTGCCACGGCGCGACGTTGCTGCTCTCGCGCTGTTTCTGGTTCGGTGGGCTCGAAATCACTCACCCCGTCGCTCCCAGGCGAGAGAGTGTGGTGACAGCGAATAGTGGGCGCACACCACGAGTCTAAGTGCTCTGCCCGCCAAAAACCCTGCCCCCGGTGTGGCCAGAGGGTTGCCAGCGGGGCATCCACCACGCCCGAGTGGGGCGTGTGAAATACCGGGTTTGTGACCCCACGCACTGCATAATTAATGTGGAAATGGTTTATTGCGACGTGTACCGGGGCACAAGCGAGTGTGGTCTCGCTTCCCATTGC
This sequence comes from Pontimonas sp., assembly GCF_031581085.1. NCBI lineage: Bacteria > Bacillati > Actinomycetota > Actinomycetes > Micrococcales > Microbacteriaceae > Pontimonas > Pontimonas sp. The sequence goes on along the minus strand of NZ_JAVLBO010000025.1, from coordinate 11,658 downwards.
TGTCCCACAGGACGTCGCTGTCTCGTAGGACGGCACTGGGCCACTCGGAGGCGAATCCGATCCTGCGGAGTGCTGGCATGAGGGGGAGTGTTGCCACTGTCCGTGAACGGGTAGGGGGGCGCTTCGCGTTTTCCTGGGTGATGGTTGCGGGCACCCTGCCATTTTTGCTCGTCGGTCTTGTCGTCACTGAATTGCCACCCTCGCAGTGGTTCGTTGATGGTCCCGCAGTAGCGCTCGTGGCCCTTGCCGCCCACGGCGTGATCGCGATCGGTTTTCTGGTGGGTCGAGCCATCTGGCGTCCCGGCAGACAGGAGCGTCCCATCGAGCTGTGGAAATTGGTGCTGTGGTTTGTGCTCATCGCCGAGATTCGCGTCGCCGTTTTGGTGTGGGGGCTCGACTGGGTCGGCACCGATTACGACATCCCACTGTGGTCGCGGATAGTGACCTCTGGCTTGCTATTACCACTCACGTTCCTCTTTAGCGCCTACTCGCTGGAGTCGATGGCGCGCTACCGGGAAGCGCGAAAAAAGCTCATTGAGTCGATTGTGGAAGCCGAGTCGTTTCTCGAGCGCCAAGCCGACGCCGTCGGGTCCTTGCGCGATGCCTTTTTAGGCTCGCTCGATCAGAAAATTTCGGCGGCCAACGAAGAAACGGTCAAACAGGTCAACGACCTCGCCCAGCGCATTAGTGACGGTGAGGACACCAGACCCGAGCTCCAGACGCTTCTCGAGCGCGCAGACTCCAGATGGCGCTCGATTAGCCACAGTGCGTGGCGGGAGGCGCGGATCAATGTCCCCGCGACCGGCGTGAAAGAATTTATCGACACGATGGCGCGTTCCCGGCCACTGAGCTCTCTCGCCATCATCGCGGCATCGGTATTTATCTTCTCGCTCGGGTTGGGACGAACTCTTCCGCTCGTCACCGCGATTGCCACAGCACTGGGTTGGCTGATCGTGATGCTCGCGGCGGTGTGGGTGGTCAACGAGCTTTCAGCCCGGGCCAAGGGCCTCGCCCCACTGGTCTTCGCTCTGGGGGTCATCGGATTGGGCGCGGTGGGCCTCGGGTTTTATGCGATACCGGGTGCCAGTCCAGAGCAGGTCTCGGGTGCGTTCGGTCTGCACATCAGCGTGGTCGTCACTTCGCTGCTGATCGGCCTTGGACCGGCGCTTGCCGAGAATCAGCGCCTGGTCACCGAAGCCCTCGCTCGACACCTCGACCAGGCCAGCATCCGTCGGCTGCGCGTGGAAGGGGAATTGCTGGTGGTCGCGAGGAAAGTCGCGGGGCGGCTGCACTCCGAGACCCGGGGCTCTTTCCTCGCCCATATTTTGAACCTGCAGCGGGCACTGGAACAGTCCGACACCCAGCAGGCCCTCGAAGAGATCGGCCGCATTCAACACACTCTCGCGCAGGGGCAGTTGGCATCGAGTGTCGAGACCAATCGCTCCGAGATTCAGGCTTTTCTCGCGAATTGGCGCTCTTTGGTCAACATCGACTCGAACCTTCACACGACGAAGATTCCCGAGACCATCCGAGAGACCGTCTACGCGATCGTGATGGACGCCGTAGCGGATGCGGTGCGACACGGCGGCGCCGACTGGGTCGAAATTTCGCTGGAGACGGGCGCTGACTCTTCGGTGTTGTCGGTCGTGAACAACGGCACCCTCGAGGACACCGCCCCACCGGGTCTCGGCAGTGCTCGGCTCGACCAGTGGGCGCCCGGCTCGTGGTCGCGCCAGGTCGACGTGTTGGGCTTTGTGAGGCTGAGAGTACACCTCACGCACGAATCGGCCACGACGAGCTAGTCCCACCCGGTTCTGGCCAGTGTGCGCCATGGCGACCGGTCGTGTGCTGAAGTGGCTGTGTGCTGAAGTGGCTGTGTGCTGAAGTGGCTGTGTGTTGTAGTCGGTGTGCGCTCCAGCGGGTGTGTGAGTGCGTGAGGGGGTCGCTCGGTGGGTGACCCCCTCACGACCCAGGGTTACTTGCTCTGTTGGGGGATGTCCGCGGGGTCGAGAGTGCCCCCGTTGTCGGCCGCCGCTTCGAAGGCGGGGAGGTGGGACTCGTCGGAGGCGCGTCGAAGATTCTCGAAGACCTCGATGAGCCGTTCGTCTGTGGCCTGTGCGATGAGTTCATCGTAGAGCTCGACGTTGGCCACCTCACCGACAGCCCAGGCCTCAGCGGCTGTCTCTAAGTCGGCGGGAGCGGCGATCAATCCGAGGTAGGGGTTTTCTGCCGGAGTGTCGACTCCCATCCGATCGAGCTGTCGCACGAGGGCCTCAGCGTGGCGGGCCTCGGCGGCTTTGATGGTGGCGTAGGGCTCTACTTGCCCGAACTCGTCGAGTACCGCCTGATAGCTCGCCAGGGCCGCGTATTCACCCTCTGGACCCATCAGGGCCTCCCATGCCAGTGCCGCATCCGTGTCTGATTCCGGTGCGCCGATGGTCCAATCCGGCAGTGCGGAGGCGTCCGCAGCGTCTGGGGTTTGGCTATCTGGGCTTACCTCGGTGGGCGATGTCTCAGAGCCGTTTTGCTCGCTCGGCTCCGGTGTCGTGCTGGCCGATTGGCACCCGCCCAGAACCAAGACGGCAAGAATGCCCATGGCGGGGAGTGTGGCTCGGCGTGTCCATTGTGTTGTCATGTTCTGCACGCTACTGCCCGCGGTGGTCGATCATCGGCCGCCCAGGCGACCTCTTAGGGTCTTACGAGCAATTGCTTTGACACTTCATAGGAAAGGCCAAGAATGGGTCCTAGTGAGTGAAGACTTTTCCGGGGTTTAACAAGCCCTGAGGGTCAAACAGCGACTTGATGTCTCGTTGCAGTTGCCACTGGTCGTCGCCCAATTCGTCGACCAACCAACGCCTTTTGAGAAGCCCGACACCGTGTTCGCCGGTGAGGGTTCCCCCCAGGGCGATCGCGCGGCGAAACAGATCATCCGCGGCGTCCCAAATGTGTTCCGGGACGACGTCGCCCTGGACAATGAAATTGGGGTGCAAGTTGCCGTCGGCGGCGTGGGCGACAGTCGGAATTTCCACGCCGTGTTGGATTTCGATGGCGCGTATTTCCTGAAACATCGCTCCCAGCTGTGAGCGGGGGACTGACACGTCCTCGATCAACACCTGCCCCAACTTCTCCATCGCGGGGTGCATAGAGCGGCGCAGGTGTAAGAGAGCCTCTGCTTCGGGTCCGGGTCCAGACGTCTTGACCACTCCACCGGCCTGCTCGCACAGGCTCGCAAACAGGGCGATTTGTTCTGTCGCATCCGAAGCGTCAGCTTGGGCGATGAGTAAGACCTCGCCCTCCTCGGGGGGCCCGAGGTCCAAATACTCGTGAATGTGTCGGAGCGAAATCGAATCAATCAGCTCCATAATTGCTGGGGTGTGACCACCGCCGGTGATCGCCTGGCAGGCCCGGGTGGCGTGGCCAATGTCATCAAAACGCGCCGACAACGTCGATACCGGGTGCGCGGAGATCGGCAAAAGCTTGACGGTTGCCTCGACAATCACGCCGAGCAAACCCTCGGAGCCGATAAACAGGCCGGTGAGGTCAAACCCGGTCACACCTTTTACACTGCGATGCCCGGTGCGAATTAGCCGGCCATCGGCGAGTACGACGGTGAGCTCCAACACCGATTCCCTGGTCACTCCGTACTTGGCGCAGAGTAGACCCCCCGCGTTCGTGGCAATATTTCCGCCCACCGTCGACCACTGCCGACTGGCGGGATCGGGGGCAAACCACAATCCGTGTTCACCAGCTGCCGCGAGCAGATCACTGTTGATCACCCCGGCTTGGACACGCGCAAGGCGATCCTCCACCGAGATTTCCAGAATGTGGTTCATTCGCTCCAGCGACAACACGATCTCACCGGACTGACCAATCGCTCCACCCGCCAAACCACTGCCCCCGCCACGGGTCACCACGGGAATGTGGTGGGTGTGGGCAAAGCGCATCACGTCGCGAACACCGTCAATCTCCGTGGCAAAGACCACCGCGAGGGGTTGACTGTCACTGATGTGCCCCGACTTATCGGCTTGGGCAGCCTGGAGAGCGTCAGGTGAGACGTCGACCACGACGCCAGAAATACGCCGGAGCGCGTTCACCCAGTCTGTTGACGACACCCTTTTAGAGTAGCGGCCGCCTGGTGAACAAAGGCTAATCGCCCCGGTCGGAATGATGGTGACCTCGTTGGTCGGGAGGCGGATTTCTCGCCACAAATACCCACAACGCAAGCCCCAGGGTCAAGAGTGCGGTGGCGACGAACGCGACGACCCAGTCATTGTCCGGTAGGGCGTCTCTGGTTTGGACGACCAGAAAAAACGCGACCAGATAAGCAAACACCAGGATTCGATTGCGCACAGCCCCAGAGTAGGTGAGGCGTCAGAAAAACACCGCAGGGTAAAGGCCGATATTTCCCCTATGGGTACGCTGGGCGCCATGAATTCGACACCTCATCACCTGGTGACCCTCACGCCGGCCCCCTCATGGGACATCACCTACTCGCTCACACAACTGGACCCTGGCCTGGTCCACCGGGCTCAGACCACGACGAGAGAATTTGCCGGCAAGGGAGTAAATGTGTCCCGGGCGCTCGCTCTTGCCGGTATTTCTGCGCCCGCAGTGGTGCCCCTCTCCCCGGCTGACCAGGCAGGGGTAGCCGGTGGTCCCGGCCTCGTTGCCGTTGACGTTGAGGCGGAGCTTCGCACCAACGCCACCGTTGTTGAATCGGGCGGACAAACGACAAAGATCAACCAGGCCGCCTCGCACGTGTCTGCCCGTGAGTGGCGCTCGCTGGTCCGGCGCACCGCGGAGCTGGTAGCGGGTGATCACGGCTCGTGGGTGCTGGTCTCGGGGACAATTCCGGAATCCGGTGCGAGCGCGGCTGAGCGTGTCTCCACGTTCATGGACAGCGTGGGCCCCGATACCCGTATCGCGGTGGATACGTCAGGAGAACCACTCACCGTATTCGCGCGTTCGGGCCGGGTGGACCTGATTAAGCCAAATGTGAGTGAACTGGCAGGGTGTGTGGGCCGGGCCCTTGCCACATTGGGTGAGGTCGTCGACGCTGCCCAGGAGGTCGTCGGCTGGGGGGTCGAGACCGTGCTGGTTAGCTTGGGCTCCCAGGGCTTCCTCGCGGTGACGGGGGAGCAACAGTTCTGGGCGCGTAGCGCACCGGTCACCGCGGTGAACACGATTGGCGCCGGTGACGCCAGCGTTGCCGGGTTCTTTCGCTCTCTTCTCTCCGGCTCCTTTTCGCTCGCCGATTCGGTGACCACAGCCGCGGCGTGGGGTGCTCTTAAAGTGACTCAACCAGGATCGCAATTGCGAACTCTTGAGCCTCTGCCGACCGTGTCGGTCAGTGAACAGATTCAGGCTGACCAGCCCGTTACCTCAGACTAGTTCTCCCGCACTGCAGAGCTCTGCAGTGTTTTTTTGTGGCAATAAATGTTGTTTTGTGTGGTTTTGTGTTACCTTCGTTGGAATTCGAGGGGATACCCGGTAAGGAATCAACAAAGATGTTGGCTGAAGAGCGTCGATTAATGATCGTCGATTGGACTCGCACCGATGGGCGCCTGGACGCCTCAGAAGCGGCTAATCGACTCAACGTGGCAACCGAAACGGTCCGTAGGGATCTCGATGTTCTTGAGCGAAGAGGAGTTCTTCGCCGCGTACACGGCGGGGCGATTGCCCTGGAGCGCTTCACCCACGAATACACAATTCCGGAGCGGGAAAACTTAAACCCGGATGCGAAGCGTCGCATCTCGGAAACGGCTGCTCGCTACCTACCGGAGCAGGGGTGTGTGTTTGTGGACGGGGGGACCACAACCGAATTCTTGGCCCCCGCCCTCCGTGGGAAGCCAAACCTCCTCGTGGTCACCAATAACATCCGTCTCGTGCACCGCATCGGTGACTCCGAGACGAGGGTCCACATGTTGGCCGGGACTGTTCGCCCGACCAGTCTGAGTTCGATCGGGCCGCGAACAACAGCAGACCTGGAAGACCTCAACGCCGTGGTGGCATTCATCGGCGCAAACGGAGTCTCTCAAGGCCTGCGCATGACCGCTTTCGACACCGATGAAGCGATTGTCAAGAAGAAAATGATCGCCAACGCGGAGGAAAGCATTCTCCTGGTGGACAACAGCAAATTTGGATCCACATACCCCGCGAGCTTTGGCCACGCCGGGGAAATGGACCGAGTGGTGTGTGATTTGGACACCGATATCCACTATGTCGAACGGCTCAACGCTGAAGGCACCGAAGTAGTGCTCGCATGAGAGCGCTCACACAAGTTTCGTCACCACCCGCGGTGGCGAAAACACCAAAACTCCTTGAGAGGTGGAGCTTGTTCTCCCGCTTCACCCCTCTTGGGGCTCTTGGTGTGAGTCCTAATCCCTCAACGGAAGGTTCAGTTTATGTCTGAGTTCATCCCGAGCGGGGGCGGCAGCCACACAGGCTGGCGAGCTTCACTGCAGAAGCTCGGAGGCAACCTTGCAGGAATGGTGATTCCGAACATCGGAGCATTCATTGCCTGGGGTCTCCTCACCGCCCTCTTCATCCCCACCGGCTGGCTGCCCAACGAAAGTTTCGCCAGCATGGTCGGTCCGATGATCCTCAACCTGTTGCCGATTCTGATCGGTTACACCGGTGGTCGCATCGTCCACGGGCAGCGCGGTGCGGTGATTGGTTCCATCGCCACTGTCGGTGTCATCGTCGGAACCGATATCCCCATGTTCCTCGGCGCCATGATTATTGGTCCGCTGTTGGCATGGATCCTCAAGCAAATCGACAAGGTTCTCGACCCGATTACCCCTCCGGGCTTCGAGATGCTGATCGGCAACTTCTCACTGGGCATCGCCGGAATGCTGGGCGCCATGCTCGGCTACCTGGCCATTGGGCCCACGGTGAGTGCCATCAGCACTGTTCTCGGTAATGGTGTGCAATGGATGGTGGACAACTCTCTGCTTCCGATTGCGTCGCTCATCGTGGAGCCGGCCAAGATCCTCTTCCTCAATAACGCCATCAACCACGGCGTGTTGGCCCCACTGGGTGTTGTGGAAGCCGAAGAAACAGGCAAATCAATCCTGTTCATGCTGGAGACCAACCCCGGACCGGGTCTAGGAATCCTGGTGGCCTTCTGGCTCGCCGGACCCAAGATTCTCCGTGGTTCTGCACCCGGTGCCATCATCATTCACTTCCTGGGCGGTATTCACGAGATTTACTTCCCCTACGTGCTGATGAAGCCACAGGTCATCCTTGCCGCGATCCTCGGAGGTGCGACCGGTGTCGCGACCTTCATGGTCACCGGCGTTGGACTGGTCGCGACTCCGTCGCCCGGCTCAATTTTCGCCTACCTTGCCGTGACACCACAGGGTGATCACCTGGGTGTGCTGCTGGGAATTGTTCTCTCAGCGGCCGTATCGTTCGTCGTCGCATGGTTCTTGCTGCGCCTGTCCAAGTCGGATGCGTCCGACGCGGACTTTGAAGAGGCAAAAGCCAAGAGCGCCGCGATGAAAACGGGCGGAAAGTAACAATGGCGGAAATATCGGCTGCTGACGTGAAGCACATTGTGGTCGCCTGTGAGGCTGGTATGGGTTCCAGCGTCATGGTGGCCAAACAGTTGGCGAAGCAGTTGAAACCTCAGGGAATCACTGTGACGCACGCTCCCGTCAACCAACTCGCGGACACGCCACACGAGATTGTTCTCGTGCACCGTGGCCTGTCGGCTCGGGCCAAACAGGCAGTACCCGAGTCCGTGGTGGTCATCTTTGACATGTTCTTGGGTGATCTCAACATGGCGAAAATGGTGGGGACGCTGCAAAGCGGAGGTGTCGTCACCGATGGGTGACCTCCTGCAGACGGCCGGTATATCGCTCGATGCCACGGCCTCCTCGAGAGAGGAGGCCGTGCGCATCTGCGGCGACCTGTTAGTGACACTGGGGGCGGTAAGCCGCGAGTACGCCGAGGCCATGTGGGAGCGCGAGCTGCTGTTTCCCTCCGAAATCGGTGGCGGTTTCGCAATCCCTCACGGTACTGACCAGTCGCGACAGTACGTGCACTTTGATCAACTGGTATTTGTTCGATTCGAGCAACCGTTCACCTGGCTGAACGAAGAAGTCCAGGCCTGTGTGGGAATCGCCTCAGCGGGCGATGGTCACGTGGAGTTGCTGGGAAACCTGGCAGAGCTGTTAATGGACGACGAATCCCGAACCGTCCTCCTGACCTCCCACGACGCGGACACAATCCGCGACCTACTCGTTTCTGGAAGGAGTGCATCATGAAAGCCGCCATCTATCGGGGACCTGAAGACCTCAGTGTGGAAACGGTCGCGTCCCCGGAAGTGGGACCCCACGAAGCGAAAATGCGCGTGCACGCCTGCGCCACCTGCGGCACCGACGCCAAAATTTTTCACCACGGACACCCCCGTCTTGAGCCCCCACAAATCATCGGCCACGAGATTGCCGGAGAAATCATCGAAGTGGGCGACCAGGTTCACGGCTTAGCCATAGGCGACCGCGTCCAAGTCATCGCCGCTGTTCCCTGCGGTGAATGCTGGGCGTGTAAGGCCGGCCGAATGGGCATCTGCATCAACCAAACGTCAATGGGTTACCAATACCCGGGTGGTTTTGCCGAAGAGATGATCATCCCCCACGAAGTCTTGACAGTCGACGGCGTGAACCACATTCCCGACCACGTCAGCTACGACGAAGCCTCCGTCACCGAACCGCTTGCCTGTGCACTAAACGCCCAATCGCTGGTCAACGTCGGACCCGGTGACACTGTCCTCGTGATGGGGGCTGGCCCCATCGGCTGTCTGCACGTGCGCCTTGCGCGGGCTGCAGGAGCCGCCAAAGTATTCCTCGCCGACATCAACGGCGGTCGACTCGAGCTATCCCAAAATGTCGTTCACGCTGATCGCGCAGTGGACATGTCCGCCGAAGACCTCGGCCAGATCATGGTGGACGAAACTGATGGAATTGGGCCCAGCGTGATCATCACCGCGGCCCCCTCTGGTGCTGCTCAAGAGCAAGCCCTGGAAATCGTCGCCCCCGGTGGTCGCGTGAGCTTCTTTGGCGGGTTGCCCAAAGATAAGCCGATGATTTCTGTGGATTCGAACGTCGTTCACTACCGTGAACTGATCATTGCGGGCGCTAATGGGTCGAGCCCCGCTCAAAACCGTGAAGCTCTCGGGCTCATTGCCAGCGGCGCTGTTCCTGTCGCCGATCTCATCACCCACCGCCTGCCACTCGACCAGGTGCGAGAGGCCATTGCGGCGGTAACCTCGGGGGAGGCCATCAAGGTCGTTATTCGTCCAGGAGATCGCTCATGAGCCAGTATGTTCACCCGGTAGAAGTGCGTGACCCCATCGGCTTCCATGCGCGTCCGGTCGGCCAAGTGGTTGCGCAGATCAAAGCCTCCGGACTAGACGTCGTGATCCGCCGACCGGGCGAAGAGGGTGTGGTCGCCAACTCACCGCTTCGACTGCTCGCGATGAAGGTCAAAAGTGGCGAACAGCTTGAACTGGTAATCCCCGCTGAGGGTCCCGACGCCGAGGCGCTAGCCGTCGCTCTCGCAGAGGCCATCAACGCGGAAGCGCCCTAAGAGACACACCCATTCAGATGAACCCTTTCAGATGAACCCATCGCTTAGCGGAATTGGCATCGGTCGAGAGGCCGCAACCGGCCAGGTTCTGCGTTTTATTCGAGACCCCCGGGTGGATGAGGTGCGCAGCTCCTCACTCGGTGGTGAAGCGGAGGTGGCTGCGCTGAGGGAGGCCATCGAGGAGGCCGGGCATGACGTTCGGGCACAAGCCCAGGACGCCGATTCGGACACCGCCGCCATTCTCGAAGCCCTCCTGATGGTCATCGAAGATGATGAGTTGATCGTGATGGCGATGCCCCACGTAGAAAAGGGTGTTGACGCCGCCTCAGCGCTGTTTGGCGCACTCGATGATTTACACACCCTGATGGGTGACGACGAAGATTTCCAATCGCGTGTCGGAGACCTGCGCGGCATTGCGCGCTCCATTTCGACCCGGCTGAGAGGCCTCGAGGCCACCACCACCATTCCGCATACGGGGGAGTGGGTTGTGGTCGCGGAAGATCTGACCCCCCTGGACACCGCCCAATTCACCGACAGTGTGGTGGGGGTGGTCACCGAGTTTGGTGGACCGACCAGTCACACCGCCATTATTTGTCGGGCACGCAATATCCCCGCCGTGGTGAGTGTGGCGGGAGCCATGGATTTAACAGAGGGAGAGTGGGTCCTAGTGGACCCGGTAGGACACCGCGTGGTGGAAGGCGCTGACCTCAGTGTGGCGACGATGCCGATTAGTTTCATTCCCACCCTCGATGAACCCCTCATTATCGTGAGAGCCAATATCGGCTCCCTGGCTGATGCCCAGGCGGCGGGCGAGACGCCTGCCCGAGGAGTCGGATTATTTCGCACCGAAGTGCTCTACCTCGACCGGCAGAGTCAGCCCACAATGACGGAGCAGGCCAGCGAGCTCGCTGAAGTCTTCCGTGCCGCACCTGCGGGCACCATTATTGTGCGAACGATCGATGCGGGCAGCGACAAACCGGTGGCATTCCTGCCCGGAAAGAGTGAAGAAAATCCGGCACTGGGCGTGCGCGGTTTTCGTTTAGGCCGAGCCCACCCCGAATTTCAAGAAGACCAACTCCTCGCCATCAAAGCGGCGATTGACGCGACAGGGAGACACGTCCAAGTCATGGCCCCCATGATCTCTACGGTGGAAGAAGCCCAAGAGTTTCGGGAGATGGCGAAAAAGGCCGGCCTGCCGGAAGTAGGAATCATGGTCGAAACTCCGGCCATTGTCCCCATGATTTCGGATCTGGCGGGAATCGTGGATTTTGTGAGTATCGGCTCGAACGACCTGTCGCAATATCTTTTCGCTGCCGACCGGCAACACCCCGCAATGGGCGGCTTGGTTGACCCGTGGCAACCCGGTTTGCTCCGCACCATTGACACCATCGTTCAGCACGCCTCGCCGGCAGGAATCCCCGTGGGAGTCTGCGGTGAAGCCGGCTCCGATCCGCTCCTCGCGATCGTCCTGGCAGGCCTTGGCGTGTCCTCAGTGAGCGCTGCACCCTCCGCCGTGGCGGCAGTGCGAGACGCACTGAGCTCGCTCAGTAAGACGCAAGCACAAGAGATTGCCGGCGCGGTCATTGTCGAAACATCGGCGAACCGGGCCCGCGACGTCGCCACGGATGCCCTAGCGAGTGCCAGTCAATGAGCGATGACCCCTCCCCAGGCGGGCGCTCACCAGAGGAATCCAGGCGACTGGTGACAAAGTGGCGAATCGTCGGATGGGTGGTAGCCATATTGATGGTCGTTTTAGTGGCAGGCCCACAGGTCATCGAGCTGTTCTGAGCATAAAGAGCTGACCGTGATGGTGGGCGATACTGGGTTCGAACCAGTGACCTACGGGTTTACTACTTCCCTGTAAACACGCCTACATCGCCTTATTTACGGGGTTATAGGCCTCTACGTGTTAGCCTCGGGATACGACAAGAAACGACACTCGGGGAACGTGCTATCGCACGCTATCGCACGAAAAGGGGTCCAAAATGGCTACCGCAAAGACCAGGCGAAAAAAGGGCCGTCGAGAGTTCGGGTATATCCGACAACTACCCTCCGGCAAGTGGCAGG
>NZ_JAVLBO010000024.1:0-19073 GCF_031581085.1 Pontimonas sp. | reverse complement strand
GAATACAGGAGATGGCTCGACACCTTAAGCCCGGTGGTGTCTTCGCCCTGTGGTCTGACGACCCACCCGATGACGACTTCCTCACCGTGTTAGCCACGGTCTTTTCGCATGTCAGCAGTGAAGTGGTGAGCTTCGATAACCCGCTCATCGGGAAACCCAGCACCAACACCATCTACCTGGCTCGCTGATCACTCGAGGCACTACCCGGATTCATGCCCTGCGCGGTGAGTGGGAAAACCACACCACTGCGCACACCAGTCGCCCACACACAATCGCGAGCACCGACCGGTTCATTGTGCTCACCGGCGATTTTCTGTCGGGTTGACAGGATTTGAACCTGCGACCCCTTGACCCCCAGTCAAGTGCGCTACCAAGCTGCGCCACAACCCGTTACCCCTACTGTACTGGCCCGGAGCAACCCGCGGGTGCACTGACCCCAGTCGCGAAACGCCAACACGACCTATGTGCCACTGACAGCCTGAGTCTCGGCCTCGGCCACCTCCGGGGGCTCCTTCGCCACCAGGGCCACAATAATGACCGCGGCGGGGAGCAGGGCGCCCCACAGGCTCGGGGCCACATAGGATCCCGACCAGTCCAGCCCAAGGGCGAAATACAGTGGCCCCAGTGATGTTGAGGCCAACATCACGGCGGTGGAGAGGCCCCGGATACTGCCGATGTGTCCCCTGCCGAAGTAGCGCACGAACCCGGCGGCCTCGACTCCTCGAAGGGCGCCCTGGGCAGAGCCCAGCAGTAGGCCAAACACAATTCCCCACCAGCCCGGCTGGACAAAAGGTAACAGCATCATCGCGCCACCCATCGCCAGCATCGACGCGATAAGCCCCCAACGGGGGTCAATCTTGTCGACAATCGCCCCAAAGCCCAAGGTCAGCGACAGTGCGGCGATCGTTTGCGGGATGAAATTACTGGCTGCTTCCAGACTGGTGAGACCTTGGGCGCCCAGAATCGAAATCAGGTGGAAAGCCAAACCCGTCGACATCATTCCCACGGTGAAACCCCCCGCGGTAAAGGCCCAGAACATGAGGGTGGCCGCGGCCTGTCGCTGGGTGTAGCCGACCTCGGGGACCTTCACGATGAGTGAACCGGTCTCCGTGTGGGTGCGGGGACGATCTCTGGGGAGCAACAGGGCCACAGGCAGGGCGAAGGCCAACACAATGGCCGCTTCGATTCGCCAGGCGGTCGCGATATCCGTCAGCGTAATCAGTCTCTCGATGCCGACGGGCGCGAGCGAAATGCCCGCGGCACCGATTGCACCAGAAATCCCCAAAGCCAGTCCCGAGCGATGGGTCACCAGTCGTGCGACGAGGGTGGTGGAGGCGAGGGTAAGCGCTCCCTGGCCGACCATTCGAAGTCCCACATACGCCCCCGTGAGACCGAGGATTTCGCTCACAAAACTTGCCGCGAATAACACCGCCGCCAGCGTCACACCAATCCAGATGATGGCCAAACGCGCCCCGAAGCGATCCAGGGCTCGCCCCACGAGTGGCATTGCGGCCGCGCCCACCAGGGTGGCAATGAGGTAGCTAAACGAGATTTCGGTTCGGTCGACACCGATTTCGGTAATCAGTGGGTCGGTAAATGCCGAGAGGCCCGCCGTTTGGCCAGGAGCCGTCAGCGCGGCAAAAAGGCCACCCGCGAGAACGATAAACAGCCACAGTCGACCACGAGGGCCCTCGTCTGTGGGCTTCTGTGTGGCGGCCTCAACATCGTACTGCTCTTCGTCATCCGGGCGGATGATGGGGACTGTTCCGGTGACCGGAAACGACGGATCCGGATAGTCATCTTTATCACTCATCGACTACACACCGAAATCCCCATTGGACCAAGCTTACCGGCCGCCCACCACTGCACCCTCTCCCCGCCGCGGTACGAGGAGGCCGGGCTCAGATCAGACGGACCCGGTGTGGAGTTGGATTTGGGCGAGAAGGCCCGGCCAGGATTTTTCAAAACCGGGGTGGAGGTCCAAAGACGACACGGTGTCCAAGGGAACCCACTGGACGTCGACACTTTCGTGGTCGGTGACTTCGGGCGCAAAGTAGTCCCGGGCGTAGAGCAGCACCGTGGTGTAGGACCAAAAACCCAAATCAAACACCTCGGTGTGCAAGGTTTCTAACCCCTGCTCGGGCACACCGGCTTCCTCACCGGCCTCGCGCAGCGCCGCGTGGTGTGCCGATTCGCCTTTCTTGAGCGCCCCGCCAGGAATCCCCCAGGTGCCGCCGTGGTGGCTCCACCCGGCGCGAAGCTGCAACAGCACGCCCTGTGTGGGATGCCAGACCAGGGCGCCCGCCGCACCAAACCGACCCCAATAACGAGTCCCGTCGGGGCCTTCGACCCAGGAATCGCCTGGATCGCGCAGGTGCTCCGGTGGCAGCGGTGGTGGCGTTTCCGACATTGCCTAGCGCCCTTTTCGCTCGCTTCGGCGCTCTCGAACCCGCATTTGAATGCGAATCGGTGTGCCCTCGAAGCCGTAGCTCTCGCGCAGCCGGCGTTGGATGAAGCGGCGATACTGCGGGTCGAGAAAACCGGTGGTAAAGAGCACAAAAGTGGGGGGCCTGGTGGAGGCCTGGGTGGCGTAGAGGACCCGTGGTTGCTTGCCCCCTCGGACCGGGTGCGGGTGGGCTTGGGCGAGCTCGGCCACAAAAGCATTCAACTCACCGGTGCCAATCCGCCGGTCCCACGATTCCAGCGCAGTGTGCAGCGCGTGGGGCAGTTTGTCGATGTGTCTGCCCGTTTCTGCCGAAATGTTCACCCGCGGTGCCCACTCGACGTGATCGAGGTCCACCTCGATTTCTCGCTCCAGGTAGCGCCTGCGCTCGTCATCGAGAAGGTCCCACTTATTAAACGCGATCACCAGGCCTCGGCCCGATTCGACCACGAGGTCGATAATGCGCATGTCTTGCTCGCTGACCGGCTCGCTCACATCGATGACGACCACGGCCACTTCGGCTTTCTCCAGTGCGGCTTGAGTACGCAGACTCGCATAAAAGTCCGCACCCTGCTGCAGGTGCACTTTTCGCCTAATTCCCGCGGTGTCGACAAACTTCCACTCTTCGCCGGCAATTTCGACCAGCTCATCGACGGGGTCTCTGGTGGTTCCTGCCGTGTCGTCGACGACAACTCGCGTGGAGCGTGCCGCTTTATTGAGCAGGCTGGATTTGCCGACATTGGGTTTTCCCACCAGGGCCACCCGCCGGGGTCCCCCCTGTGGGGTGGGCGCCTTCGCCTTTTTCGGAAGCAGCGTTAAGACATGATCGAGCAGGTCGGCGACACCCCGGCCGTGGAGGGCGGAGACCGGCCAGGGCTGGCCCAACCCGAGTGACCAGAGGCTCGCAGCCTCGGGTTCTTGTCTCTGGTCGTCGACTTTATTGGCGACGACCACAACGGGAACCCCGCTTTGTCGAAGAAGCGACACCACTCGTTCGTCGGTGGCGGTGGGGCCCACGCGGGAGTCGACGATCAGCAAAATCACGTCGGCCGTGTCAATGGCGACTTCTGCCTGAAGAGCGACCGACTGGTCGAGGCCTTTGGCGTCCGGCTCCCAGCCACCGGTATCCATCAGGCTAAAGCGGCGCTCATTCCATTCCGCGGGATAGGACACCCGGTCCCTGGTCACACCGGGGGTATCTTGCACCACCGCTTCCCGGCGGCCAATAATCCGGTTCACCAACGCCGATTTGCCCACATTGGGCCTACCCACCACAGCGACCACGGGCATGGCCCAGGTGGTCTCTTCGTCGAATCCTTCTGTTCCGGAGCCCTCGAGCAGCGCGAGGTCGTCATCGTCTAACTCGAACGCGTCGAGGCCACCCCGAAGCGCATCGGCGCGCACGTCGTCGGTGGTGTCACCACCGTCCCTGTCCTCCGCCGTGGCGGGAGACTCTGCGTCGTCGACGCGCTGTTCTGGCGATTGCTCCGGGAGATCCTCCTGAATGATTTTTCCTGGAGGACCCTCTGGGTGTTCGGTGTTGTCGCTCATTGCCCCGCCTCTGTGCTGATATCGGTGTGCCGGGCAATCAGGTCGATAACCGCCTCCACGCTCTGGTCAAAACTTAAACGGGTCGTATCGAGCGTCCACACGCCATCGGCCGCGCTCATAAAATCCACCACTTTGCTATCCGCGCGGTCCCTCGCGATCAGCGCACCGGCGTCGACTCCATCAATTTCCGCCTGGCGCCTGGCAATCCGGGTTTCTTCGTCGGCGGTCAACAGGATACGTACCGGCGCGTCTGGCGCCACCACCGTGGTGATGTCGCGGCCTTCGATAATGATGCCCGGGCGCGCATCAGCCGCGGCGAGCGCGCGAAAACTGTCGTTTAGGCCGCTGCGCACACGGGGGTGTTTGGCCACCTGGGAGACCGCGGCGGAGACTTCTGGACCTCTAATCGCGTCGGTCACGTCGACTGACCCCACCGTGTGACGTTGATCACCGGCGTTCAGCGGCCGATCGTCGGCGATTGTTGCCAGCTGGTGAGCAACGGCGTCTTCCTCTTCCAGGTCAACACCCGAGTCGAGACACGCCCAGGCGAGGCATCGGTAGGCCGCGCCAGTATCGAGGTAGCCAAAGCCCAACTGTTTCGCGACCGCTTTGGACACACTGGACTTGCCACTGCCTGCGGGACCGTCGATCGCCACGATCACACTCATTGACTCTCCCCCGCTACCGGCCAACCGCGCGCACTGAGATCGGCCGCGAGTCGTTCGACGACATCCTGGGTGACCGATAGCTCGACGAAGCCTACCGGTGCGCCCGGCGAATGCTCGAGACTCATGTCTTCCAGGTTTACCTCCAGCGCCCCCACATCGGCCAAGAGGGTCGCCAGTTGGCCTGGACGGTCGTCGATGACCACCACGAGGGTGGCAAACCGAGAGGAGCCTCCGTGTTTTCCAGGAATCTGGCCGGCGCCGCGGGCGCCCGCGTGGAGGCCCTCGGCCAAAGACCGCGTCGACCCCTCTGACCAGGCGGCCTGCAGGGCATCCTCTAACACCTGAACACCCTGCCTGAACTGCGTCAGGAGGGGCAATACGGTGTGGGCGTTGTGGCGGAGGATCTGGCTCCAGAGTTCGTGGTCACCGGCGGCGATGCGGGTCATATCGCGCAGGCCTTGACCGCTCAGTGCCAATGCGTCGACTGAGGCACCCTCCAGCTGGTGGGCAAGCGCTGAGCTCACCAACTGGGGCAGGTGGGACACGACGGCCACAGCCTGATCGTGCTCGTCTGGACTCATCGTGTGCACTGTCGCTCCGAGTGTCCGGATGAGACTCGCCACTGCCGCCACGAGTTCGCCGGGAGTCTCCGGCACCGGGGTAATGACCCACGGGCGTCCGGTGAAAAGATCCACTCGTGCATTGGTGGGCCCGCCTCGCTCACGCCCCGCCATGGGGTGAGTGCCCACAAACCGCTTTGCCACGCCGGGATCTGATTCGGAGAGGGCCGCGACCCGCTCCACAATCATGCCTTTCACACTGGCGACATCGATCACCGCTGCCTGGGGGTAGGCCTGAAGGGCCGCAAGGACAGTATCCGGGGTGACATCGGGCGGTGTGGCCACGACGACAAGCTCCACGTCCACACTGCGATGCTCTGCGTGAGCAACGGAGGGGGTCACCACCGTGCCGGCGCCGTATTCTGCCGCCAGTGCTGCCCGACTCGGGGATTGATCCTCCAGGGTCACCGTCGTGCCGGCGTTTACAAGACCGAGGCCAATACTGGTGCCCAGCAGACCGGTTCCCACAATGTGCACGCGAGAAAAGGCCACTGTGTCACTCACTGTGTGCCTCCCGGTGGAATACGCGAACCCTTGGCCAATTCCACCAGCGTAGCGAGCTGGTGTCGCTCGTCTGCCGTGAACTCTCGCCACTGGCCGGGGCGAAGGCCCCCCAAGTGAAAGGGACCGAACTTCCGACGCTGCAGGGTGAGTACTTCGTGACCGACCGCGGCACACATGCGCCGCACAATGCGATTTTTTCCCGAGTGCAGGGTGATCTCTAGAAGAGATTTGCCCCCGCGTGGATCGCCCACCCGCTGAGCACTATCGGCAAAGCTCACGCCGTCTTCTAGTTCCACACCCCGGGTCAACTCCCCCAGCGTTTTATTCGACACGGCTCCGCTGACGCTGACGACGTAGGTTTTTTCCACCCCGAAAGACGGGTGGGCCAAGATGTTGGCGGCATCGCCGTCGTTGGTGAGAATCAGCAGGCCCGAACTGTCGTAGTCGAGTCGTCCCACCGGATAGACCCGCTCGCCCACCTCGTCGAGAATTCCCGACAGGTCGCTGCGACCCTTGTCATCGACAAGCGAGGTCACCATTTTCGTGGGTTTGTGAAAGAGCAGGTAGCGCCGGTCAATATCCAACTGCAGAGCTTTGCCGTTCAGGGTCACCACGTCGCGGGCGACGTCCACCCGGGTACCCAACTCGTCGACGATGTCGCCGTTGACGCGAATGCGCCCCTGTTGAATAAAGGACTCGACCCGGCGCCTGGAGGCGACACCCGCTCGAGAAAGCACTTTCTGCAAGCGCTCACCATCTGGCGAGCCCCCCTGGGTGGCCCCGGCTGGCCTCTGGTCACCGCGGGCATCATCAGAGCCCGCCATCACGCCTCGACGTCCGCGAAACCCTCACGACCATCGCCCAACAGCGGTGCGAGCGGGGGAAGCTCTTCCAGAGATTCGATTCCCAAGTATTCCAACAGCAGTGGAGTGGTCTGGTAAAAAATGGCACCCGTTTCGGGGTCGTTCGAGTGTTCGTCGATGAGACCCCGGGCGATCAGGGTGCGCATCACCGAATCGACGTTGACGGCGCGCACGGCAGAGACCTGTGAACGGGTCACCGGTTGCTTATAGGCAATCACGGAGAGGGTTTCGAGGGCTTGTTGGCTAAGCCGCTGGGGCGAATCGTCGTGGAGCATGGAGCGGACCAACCCATCCCACTGGCTCGCGGCGTAGATGCGCCAGCCGCCACCAATTTCGCGCAGTTCAAAACCGCGGCGAGGACCCAGAGCTTCGCCCGCGTAGTCGGCGCGAAGCGCCGACACGGCGGCCTGAATTTCTGCCTGGGGACGCCCGGTGATTTGAGCGAGCGCCAGGGTGGAAAGCGGCTGGTCGGCCACCATCAGTAACGCCTCCAGTGCCGCAGCCAGATCCTCACTACTGACCTGGACGCTGTGCTCGGTGGCACCCTCTGCAGCCACGGCCACAGCGTCAGCTGTTGTGAAATCCTGTTCGGGCTCGCTCTCATAGCGCTCACCCTGCTGGTGCTCACCCTGCTGGTGCTCACCCTGCTGGCGTTCGTCCTGTTCGCCGCTCACACTCACCACGTGCCTATTCTCCCTGCTGTGGGGGTAGTGGCCCACCAGTGGGCCCACTGGTCGCGTGTTCAGCCTGTTGCTCTGCGGCCTCCACGGGGTGTTCGTCCCCGTCTGCCGCCTGAGTGTCATCGGCGGGATGGGACCATTCTTGGCCGAGGCTTGCCAGCTGGTCGTCGCTAAACGAATCATCCACCAGATTGATACTCAACTCCCCCAGTGGTTCCAGCTGGTGAAAAGACAGGGCACCCTGGCGATAAAGCTCGAGGATGGCGAGAAAGCGCGCGACGACTACGCCGCGCTCGCTCACCCCGGCGATGAGTTCTCGAAAACTCCGCTGACCACCGCGCAACACGCCCAAGACGTGAATGGCCTGTTCTCGCACACTCACCAGGGGGGCGTGGAGGTGGTCGGTCGCCACGCCAGGCAGTGTTTTGGGCGCAAAAGCCATCAGGGCGAGGGCGTGGAAATCCTCCACGCTGGTAGTCCAGCGAAGCGTCCTGGTGTGGTCGCGGTAGTGACTCTCGAGGGGCACCACGCGGGGGTTTCGCCGCGATTCCTCGGCGAGCCGGGTCGCAAACCACCAAGAGACGTCCTTAAACGCGCGGTATTCCAGCAACCTCGCGAAGAGGAGATCTCTGGCTTCTAAGACTTTGACGTCCTCGGCGTCGACATAGTCGCCCTGGGGTAACAACCCGACCACTTTCATATCCAGCAGGGTGGCCGCGACCACCACGAACTGGCTCGCCTGGTCCAGGCCCTCCTCACCCTCGAGGGTGCTCACGTAGTCGATAAATTCCGATGTGACCGCCGCGAGCGCGACATCGGTAATCAGCATTTCGCGTTTACCGATTAATCTCAGTAGCAAATCGAATGGGCCGTCAAAGTTGCCGAGCGTGACGTGAAAGTCGGTGTGTTCGGCGGTATCCACACCCCCACCAGAGGCGAGAGCGGCCTCGGTGGAGCCCGATTCACTGACCGCGCTCTCGCCGGTCACCTGATGCTCAGCACTACGCAATCGCGCCCCTGCTGATCAGCTCTCGGGCCAGCTCACGGTAGGTGTGGGCACTCGCGTGTTGCGGAGCAAACTCGGTGATGGGTGTGCCCGCCACGGAGGCGTCGGGGAATTTCACGGTCCGGCCCACCACCGTGTCCAACACGGTGTCGCCGAAACCATCCACCACTCGCTCCAGCACTTCCCTCGCGTGCAGGGTGCGGGCGTCGTACATGGTGGCCACAATGCCATCGACCTGGAGGGCGGGGTTTAGCCGCCCTTTGACCTTCTCGATGGTGTCGATGAGTAGCGCCACACCGCGCAGCGCGAAAAACTCACACTCGAGGGGAATGAGTACTCCGTGGGCGGCGGTCAGGGCGTTGACGGTGAGCAGTCCCAGTGAGGGCTGACAGTCGATAAGGACCACGTCGTAGTCCTCGAGCACGGGGCGTAACAGGCCGGCCAAGATACTTTCCCTGGCGACCTCGCTCACCAGGTGCACCTCCGCCGCAGAGAGGTCAATATTGGCCGGAATGACGTGGATGCCCGAAATAGCGGAGGGTTGGATGGTCTGGCGGATGTCTTTTTCCCGCCCAATCATCGCGTCGTAAATGGTGGGCACATCGTGGCTTTGGACGCCCATGCCCGCAGAGAGCGCGCCCTGGGGGTCAAAATCGACCAACAGAACGCTTCGGCCGTATTCGGCTAAGGCGCCGGCGAGCGAAATCGTCGTCGTGGTTTTTCCCACACCGCCCTTCTGGTTACACAGGGCAATGACGCGCGCCGGCCCGTGCGAATCCAGCGCATC
Source organism: Pontimonas sp. (assembly GCF_031581085.1). NCBI lineage: Bacteria > Bacillati > Actinomycetota > Actinomycetes > Micrococcales > Microbacteriaceae > Pontimonas > Pontimonas sp. The sequence continues at coordinate 9,951 of NZ_JAVLBO010000024.1, read as the reverse complement.
GGGAACCGGAAATTCGCGAATCGGACGCCCCGTGGGACCCGTTTTCGCCGAAGTCTTACTTTCGCTCGCCATGTCCTCAGTCTACTCCCGGGCTACCCGGTAGCCCGGGGATGTGCAGAGTAATACACATCGCGCAGCGAATCGATGGTGACCTTCGTGTAAATCTGCGTGGTTTGCACCGACTGGTGGCCCAGAAGCTCTTGGACCACTCGAATATCCGCCCCTCCGGCAATTAAATGCGTCGCGCAGGAGTGTCGAAGGGTGTGCGGCGAGAGCGCGTCGCTAATGCCCGCGGCGTGAGCGCGGGCGCGCAAAATCAACCACACGCTCTGCCGAGACAGCTGGCCACCCCGTGCCCCCAGAAACACCGCCGGAGTCGATCGGCGGGCTTTTCTCGCCAGAACCGGCCGGGAGCGCACCACATACGCCTCGAGGGCGTCGCGCGCTTTAGAGCCCAACGGGACGATGCGCTCCTTATCGCCCTTGCCGATCAATCGAATCACTTCGGGAGACTTAGCGTCACTGCCACTGACATCGTCGAGTGCGAGGTCGACGATCTCGCTCACTCGCGCCCCTGTGCCATAGAGCATCTCCAACAGGGCGCGATCGCGAAGCGAGAGGGTGTCATCCCCGCTCACACTCTCCAACAGGGCGCTGACCTGGTGGACACCGAGGGCTTTGGGAAGCCGTCCCGGCTGCTGGGGCCCCTTCACCTCAGCCGCGGGGTTGTGATCCGTCCGGCCGCTTTCGACCAGGTAACGGTGGAAACTGCGAATCGACGACAGCCGCCGCTGCACACTTCGAGACGAGCCGGTGAGGCCGGTAGCGAAATCCGTCACATCCTCCCTCGAGACTTGTGCCAGGTCGGACACCCCGCGGGTGTGCAAAAACTCTTCATACGACTCGAGGTCCCGGCGGTAGGCAATCAGAGTGTTGGCCGCCCGGCCGCGCTCCAGCGAGAGGTAGCGCAAAAATCTTTCGACCTCGGGCCCATTCGGGCCGGAGGGAGCAGCGGGGCGGTTAGGACTGTTGGTGGACATGGGCTGCGAGCAGTCCCGTGACGGAAATCTGGTTTGCGATACGCCCCGCCATCGCTGCTGCTACCGCCTCAGCGAGGGGCCAAAACACCACTTCGAGGTCGGCTTCTTCGCCGGTTGCCACAAAGTCATGGTCGACCTCGCGCAAGCCGGACGCGAGGAAAATGTGAATGACTTCGTTGGAGCCGCCCGGCGTGACGTTCAACGTCACCAGGTGAGCCATCTCGCTCGCGGCGTAGCCTGCCTCTTCGGCCAATTCACGGTGGGCCGCCTCCGCAGGGTCCTCGCCGGGGACATCGAGCAAACCGGCCGGCAGTTCCCAGTTGCGCGAGCGAACCGGGTGTCGATACTGGCGAAGCATGAGGACGTTGTTGTCGTCATCGAGGGCGACCACGGCGCTCGCCCCCGGATGGTCGACATAGTCCCGGCGGAGCAGTTCACCGTTGTAATCAAAGCGCTCGCGCACGACATCCCAGATGGCCCCGTCAAAGACCAGGTCATGGCTGATGACCGTCGGCTCTTCTGGCGTGTCGGTAAGCTCCTGCTCGCTCACGCAGCGTCCTGGTTTGCTCCTACAGGAAACAGCGCTGAGGCTTCTTGACGATCGATGGCGGCAGCGATCAGGCCGCTAAAGAGCGGGTGGGCCCGGTTGGGCCGACTGCGCAGTTCGGGGTGGGCTTGGGTGGAGACGTAGAAGGGGTGCACCTCGCTCGGCAGCTCCACAAATTCCACCAAACCGCCATCCGGTGACTGGCCGGAGACCACCAGCCCGGCATCGACCAGTTGGGGGCGATACGCATTGTTGACTTCGAACCGGTGCCGGTGCCGCTCTTCGATTTCTGGCTCACCGTAGAGGCCCGCCACGACGGACCCTTCGCTCAACCGGGCGGGGTAAAGCCCGAGGCGCATAGTGCCGCCCAAATCCCCGTTGCCGGAGACAATGTCGACCTGTTCGGCCATCGTGGCCACGACGGGGTGTGGTGTCTCGGGGTCAAATTCGGAACTCGAAGCTTCGGCGAGGCCGGCGACGTGTCGCGCGTATTCGATCACCATGCACTGCAGCCCCAAGCACAGCCCGAGGGTGGGAATTTTGTGTTCGCGCGCGTAACGCAGAGCGCCGACCTTGCCCTCGATACCGCGAATACCAAAGCCTCCCGGGACGAGGATTCCCTCGACATCACCGAGTTGTTTCGCCGCGCCTTCCGGGGTGGCACAGTCGTCACTGGCGACCCATTTGAGGCTGACTTTCGTGTTGTGGTCGAAGCCACCCGCACGAATCGCCTCCGCCACGCTGAGGTAGGCATCGGGAAGGTCGATGTATTTACCCACCACGGCGATGGTGACTTCGCGCGCAGGGTTGTGGACCGCATCCAAGAGCGACGACCAGCCGTCCCAGACCATTTCTTTCGCCTCGAGGGCCAAGTGGTCGACGATGTAGTCGTCGAGGTCTTGGCTGTGCAGCATGGAGGGGATGTCGTAAATACTGGCGACATCGATGGCGTTGACCACCGCCGCTTCGTCCACGTCACACATCAGCGCAATCTTGCGCCGGTTACCGGCCTCGACCGGCCGATCGCTGCGCAGGACGAGCGCGTCTGGCTGAATACCGATGGAGCGCAACTGGGCGACGGAGTGTTGCGTGGGTTTGGTTTTCTGTTCGCCCGACGCGCCCATGAAGGGCACCAGGGACACGTGCACAAAGAACACGTTCTCGCGGCCGAGTTCGTGTCGAATTTGCCGGGCTGCTTCAATAAACGGCTGGCTTTCAATGTCACCGACGGTGCCGCCAATTTCACTGATGATGACGTCGGGTTTCGGATCCGCCGAGGCCTGTTCGCGCATCCGCCGTTTGATTTCGTCGGTGATGTGCGGAATCACTTGCACGGTTTCACCCAAATATTCGCCGCGGCGTTCTCGACCGATTACTTCGGAATACACCTGGCCAGTGGTGACGTTTGCGGCGCGAGACAGGTTGATGTCTAAGAACCGCTCGTAGTGGCCAATGTCTAAGTCTGTTTCGGCACCGTCATCGGTGACGAAGACTTCACCGTGTTGAAACGGGTTCATCGTCCCCGGGTCGACGTTGAGGTAAGGATCGAGCTTCTGCATGACGACCTCGATGCCCCGTCCGGAGAGCAGGTTGCCAAGCGATGCGGCGGTGAGACCTTTTCCGAGGGAGGAGACAACTCCACCGGTGACGAAAATATGTTTCGTGACCGGAATTGAACCCTTTTGGATCTCATCCCCCACGGGTCAAAAGACTAACCGGTTTTTGCTAACCACTGCTGCGACTCACCGGATGGCGCGCCAGCATTTCTCGCGCGTGCGCACGAGCGCTGTCTGAATCCTGGTCCCCACCCAACATTCGGGCCAGTTCCGCGACTCGGTCTTCGGCCTCGAGTACCCGGACACTGGATTCGGTGACTTCGCCCGAGCGATCCTTGAACACGCTGAGGTGGGTATCGGCATAAGAGGCGACCTGGGCCAGATGGGTCACACAAATCACCTGCGCGGACTGGGCCAGTCGGGCGAGACGTTTGCCAATTTCGAGCGCGGTTGCACCCCCCACGCCGGCGTCGACTTCGTCAAAAATAAACGTCGGAACGGGGTCGGCTTCGGCCAAAACAACTTCGAGGGCCAACATCACCCGGGAGAGCTCACCGCCGGAGGCCGACTTCGCCATCGGTCGGGGTGTGGCTCCCGAATGGGCCGCGAGGAGGAAACTCACCTGGTCGGCTCCCGAGACGGTGGCCTGGCGGGGCGACACATCGATGACAAGCTGGGCATCTGGCATCGCGAGCGCCTGTAATTCAGCGCTCACCCGCTCCCCCAGCAAAGCGGCCGCCGTGCGGCGCTGCTGGGTGATTTCGGCGCCAAGCCGATCCAGGGTGTCCTGGTCGCTCGCAATCTGAGCCTCCAGCTCTTGGCGTCGATCGCCCGAGAGGTCAATGGTCAACAGGGTGTCGCTGGCCGATTTTTCAAAGGCGAGGACGTCATCCAAAGTGGGTCCGTAATCGCGCATCAGACCACTGAGGTCAGCGCGGCGGGCCATGACCGATTCGAGGTCGAGAGCTTCGCCCTCGGCGATGGCGCTCAGATAGGACGAGAGGGCGTGGGCGGCCTCGTCGACGTGGAAGAGGCCATCGCGCAGAGTCTGAATCGGACCGGACAGTTCCCCATCGCGTTCGACGACCCGTTCTAGTGACCGGATGGCCTGGTCGATGAGACCGCGAACGTCGGTGGAATCCGGACCAAGCGCTTCGCTGGAGAGGGCCTCTTTCGCGAGGGCTGCCGCCTGGCGAAGGTCTTCACTCGATTCCAATTTGTCCGATAGAGCCTTGAGAGAGGCGTCTTCGCCCTGCTCGGGTCGGACCTGTTCGATGCGGTCGAGGGCCTCTCGCAACCGTTCCTGGTCAGCTTTTTGGGTCGCGAGGGTCTGATCGAGCTGGTCTCGCTCCACCAGACGCTCCTGGTGGGCACTAAAGAGCTCCTGATATTCGCGTAGTACCGCGGCCAGGCGAGGTCCGGCGAAACGATCCAGCGCGTGGCGCTGGGCCGATTCGGACTTGAGTCGAATTTGATCGCTTTGTCCGTGGACGACGACGAGGTGCTCAGCGAGTTCTTGCAGCACCGACACCGGGGCTGAGCGACCACCGACGACGGCTTTGGAGCGCCCCTCGGCGGATACTTGTCGCGAGAGCACCAGTGCACCCTCGTCGATGACGCCGCCTAATTCGTCGACGCGTTCGGCCACGGGGGCGATTGTGCCCGCCAGAAAGTGGCCTTCGACCCAACTGTGCTCACTGTTTTGGCGGACCCTGGCCGTATCGGCTCGCTCACCGAGGAGTAGTCCTAGCGCGGTGACCACCATCGTTTTTCCCGCACCGGTTTCACCGGTGAGCACCGTGAAGCCGGGACCGAGCGGAAGACTCGCGTGAGAGATGACCCCGAGGTCGTTGATCTGAATCTGCTCGATCATGATGGTGTCTCTCCGGGGCCCCGCCAGCCGGTCACCGGCAGGGAGAACTTACGGACCAACCGGTCGCTAAAGGGCGCTGGGTGGAGCCTGGCTAGTCGGACGGGCTCACTGCTCTTCGTCGCACTCACCCGCGACCCCGGGGGCAGGTCGACGCCGCGTCGACCGTCGCACCACAACACCGCGGGTTGGCTGTTTCGGGGAAGAATTTCCACGGCGAGGGAAGATCCCGGGTCAATCACGAGCGGCCGGGAAAACAGCGCGTGCGCCGAAAGCGGTGTCAACACCATGGCCTGCACCTGCGGCCAGACAATGGGACCACCGGCCGAAAACGAATACGCCGTCGAGCCGGTCGGGGTGGAGAGCACCACCCCGTCGCAGCCAAAACTCGACACCGGTCGGCCGTCGACCTCGAGGGCCAACTCGACCATTCGGGAGCGATCTGCTTTTTCTACCGTGGCTTCGTTGAGGGCAAAGGTGCGAAAAATTTCCTGGCCGCTGTCTCGCACGGAGACTTCGAGCGTCAACCTCTCGTCGACCTGATAGTTCTTGGCGAGGGCTTGGTCGATGGTGAACTGGAGGTCTTCTTTTTCACTCTCGGCCAGAAATCCGACGTGTCCCAGGTTTACCCCCAATAAGGGAGCTCCGCTTCCGCGGAGCAGCTCCGCCGCGAGCAAGATCGTGCCGTCGCCGCCGAGAACGATTCCGAGCTCAATGTCATCTGCCGGGACTCCGTGTGCCAACACCTCGGGGGCGACGTCTAGTCCCGCGGTGATGGGCTCCGCCTGATCGGAGGCGACAACGGGGCTCACCCCGGCCTCGCGCAGTGTGCGAATGACGGTGTGCGCAGCCTCGAGTGCGTCGTCGCGTCCCACGTGGGAGACAACGAGCATCTTTCTGGTCACAGTATTCCCCTCATCGGGCGGGAATCGCCCCGTCCCATTCTGCTGGATGCACACTGGATGTTGCACTGGCATACACCAGATATTCCACATTTCCTTTTTCGCCGGTGATGGGTGAGACCATCATGTCCCGCGGATTCACTCCGTAGTGACCCAGGCAGGAGAGCACCTCGCCCACCGCGGCCTCTCGCCGGGCCACATCTTTGACCACTCCCTGGTCAATGCCCCCTCTCCCCACCTCAAACTGGGGCTTGACCAACACCAGGTAGTGGCTGTGGACACCGAAGGTGTCCACCAGGGAGGCAATGATTTTGGTCAGCGAAATAAAACTCACATCGACCACCACGACACTCACCGACGAGGGAAGAGACTCCCGGGCCCACCAGGCTCGGGAGAGCTGCGCGGCGTGAACGCCCTCCAGGTTGATGACCCGCTCGTCGCCCAACAGGGTGGGGTCTAGTTGATTGTGTCCCACATCGAGTGCGACCACACGGCGTGCTCCACGCTCCAGTAACACCTGGGTGAAACCGCCAGTCGACGCACCAATATCCACACACACGGCGTCTGCAACGAGGACGGGCCAACGATCCAGTGCCGCTCGGAGTTTGGTCGCCCCCCTGCCCACATCAGCCCAATCCGATTCTCCCTCGCCACCGACAAGGTCAATCGGCGTGTCCTCTGCCACGAGCAGTGCTGGTTTAGTGGCCACCGACCCCGCGACGAGGACCTGGCCTGCAGTGACGTGACGCTGAGCTTTAGTCCTCGTCGCGGCGAGCCCTCGTTGGACGAGAGCGACATCGAGGCGACTGGTGCTCACTCGAACTGGGCGTTGCCCTCAGGCTCGGGCGCCTCGCTGCCGTGGAGATCTGTGCTGGTGAGCTCCGGTGCGACGCTCGAATTGGCCGAGCCGAGACGCTCCCGCAGGGCCTGTTCGGCCGCTGCCAGCCCCTCTAAGCGCTGCTCCAGGGGAAGCTCCATCAAGGCCTCGACCTGGGCGACAAATTCCTCATCGGAGGCGTCAGAAAATCCGTGCAGCTGCTCGTTCATCCCTCCACACATTACGCGAGACCCCGGTGGTGTGTGGGCTAGCGTGCCCCGCGTGGCCCACGCCCCGACTGGGCTAGGCCCCCTCGTAAAGCTGTGGATCGACGTCTAAGCCGAAAATTTTCAGGCCCGAATCATAAATACAGGCCGCTCCGGCCCGCAGGAGATCAATGGCTTCTCCGGCGCGGGCAACGCGCACCACGTGGCCTTTTCGACGCACCACTGCCTTGCCCACTTCCACGGTGTGTACCTCGTCGGCATCGACGCTGCGCACGATGTCGGGATAGGGCTGGTGGAGTTGTCGCAGGTCGTCGAGGATGTAGTCGGGTCGCTGGTCATCACCCGCAGCGAGGATCTGTTTCGCCTGGTCAATACCGGTCAAGACGACCGCCGAGGACATTCCCGCCGCCCGGGCACCTTTAATGTCGGTATCGAGCCGGTCGCCCACCATCAAGGGCGCAGACACCTGGAGGCGATCGGCGGCGACGTCGAACATGGCCCGTTCTGGTTTACCCGCAAAGGTCGCCAGGCGGCCCACAGCGAGGTGCACGGCGGAGACTAGGGCACCGTTTCCCGGCGCCACACCGCGCTGCACGGGGATAGTCCAGTCGGTGTTTGTCGCCAGCCACAGCACCGAAGGGTCTCGCTGGAGGGCAAAAGACGCTTCGGCGAGTTGTGACCACCCCACTTCCGGGGAAAAACCCTGGACGACCGCCACAGGCTCGTCATCTGCCGAATCGGTGATGACAAAACCGGCCTGCGACACCTCCTGGAGGAGCCCCTCGCCGCCGACGACCAACACCGTGGAGGCGGCGGGAATCATGCTCGCGAGAAGTGTCGTCGCCGCTTGGGGCGACGTCACGACGTCTTCGGGGCGAAGCTGTAGTCCATACCCGGCCAACTGGTGGGCGACTTGCTCGGGGGTCCTCGACGCATTGTTGGTCAAATAGGCCACCGGAAGACTGATCTGGTTAATCGACTCCACGGCGAAATCGATAGCGTCTGGGCCTCGGTAAATGACCCCGTCGAGGTCAAAAAAGACACTGTCCTTACCCGCAAGCGGACTGAGCCTCTTACCCGAGGAGCGCTTCAGGCCCCTCATGCGGACTGGCCTGTCTGTTCACCCCGGGACCCCGTGTCGTCGTGGGGTATGGCTGTGGGTGAATTCGACGAGTCTGCTCCCTGGTGCTCAGCCGAATCGGGACCATCCGACCCAGGGGCCTCGAGCCCACTGTCGGATTCCTGTGCTGCGCCGGGGTCGTCTTCCGTGTCGAGATCGACCACCACGATGTCGTCGGCAGGGCCCTGGGCCTGGGCCAAAGCCCGCGCGGCGACGTGCGCTCGCTCACCCCACGTCGCGGCCTCCGCGCTGCGGCCCAATTCGTCGAGGACCACCGCGTAGGCGTCAAAGAGGGCCGGTGAGTACGAAAAAGCGAGATCGGGGTTCAACTCGGGAATCTGCAGCTCCAACAGGGCTCGCTCGGGCTGACCCAAATCTAGTCGGGCACCAGAAAGGGCAATCGCCAACTCCACCTTCACGCCCGCCTCGAGAGAGTCGACCTGAACACTCCGGGCGAGTTCGATTCCCCGCTGGGGCCGCTCGAGACCGCGCTCACAATCCACCATCATCGGCACGTTGACATCCTTACCGGTCAACCGGCGGTGGGTGCGAAGCTCGCGCAGTGCCAGCGCGAAATCCCCAGAAAGATAGGCGCTGATACCCAGAGTCTCCCGCACGACGGGAATGCGCGAGCCCTTATGAAAAGCAGCCAGTGCATGCTGGTGGGCTGCGTCGATATCGTCGTCGATCAGGCGCCCCGCCATGACCAAATGCTTGGCAACAAACTCCGCATCGTCTTTATCGAGCGGTGTGAGGTCACGACGCGCAATCCGATCGAGCTGCTTGGGCTCAACATCCTCGTCGATGGAGGGAAACACCGGTGGAGGGGTGAGATCCTCGTCACGCCTCGGCCGCTCACCAGAGCGCTCACCGGGCCGCTCACCGGGCCGCTCGCGACCAGGAGCCTGCCGCTTGTTATCCGCACCCGGCGGACGACCCCCGCTTCGGGGCGCCCCCGCGCGACCGGAGCTTCCCCCGCGGTCTGGACTTCCCGCACGACCAGCGCTCTTCTCGCGGTCGGGACGCCCTGAGCGATTCGACTCACCGGAGCGCTCGGCTCGTTTCGGTCCGCCTACCTGGCCGGCACCACCTCTGGCCGGACCACCCGATCGGCCACCCGATTGGCCACCTGACCGGCCCCCGGAGGGCTGTGCCGACGGGGGCGTACCCCGGGAGTTATTGCGGGAATTGTCGCGGTCGTTTCCGCTCCGCTTATCGCGGGAATCTGAGGAACCGCCTCGGCGTCTGGGCGAATCGGCCATCAGTGGGGTCCTCTGTGTGATGAAAAAGGTCTACAAATGCAAAGTGGCCACCCTCTCGGGTGGCCACTTCACAATAGTTGTCCGGCGGTGACCTACTCTCCCACAGGGTCCCCCCTGCAGTACCATCGGCGCTGAGAGTCTTAGCTTCCGGGTTCGGAATGTCACCGGGCGTTTCCCTCTCGCTATGGCCGCCGAAACTCTATGGATTTATCAGCCTGAGGGCACACCCGAGGGTGTGCCGTCGGTTCCCGGCCGTAAATCGGGAACCACATAGTGGACGCGAACAACAGTTCATGTGTATGTCAAGTTTTCGGCTTATTAGTACTGGTCAGCTGCACGAGTCTTTAGTCCTCGCTTCCACATCCAGCCTATCAACCCAGTCGTCTACTGGGAGCCTCTCACCTAAAAGGTATGGAAGTCTCATCTTAAGGCCGGCTTCCCGCTTAGATGCTTTCAGCGGTTATCCATCCCGAACGTAGCTAATCAGCGGTGCCCTTGGCAGGACAACTGACACACCAGAGGTTCGTCCAACCCGGTCCTCTCGTACTAGGGTCAGATCCTTTCAAACTTCCTACGCACGCAGCGGATAGGGACCGAACTGTCTCACGAC
>NZ_JAVLBO010000023.1:0-19222 GCF_031581085.1 Pontimonas sp. | reverse complement strand
GGCCTTCGCGAACTGGCCGATGGGGCCGAAGAGCTCAACCGTGGCACAAAAGATCTACCGGACCTTGCGGACGGTGTTGAGACTTACACCGACGGGATTAGCGGACTTTCAACTCTTCTCGGCGTTTACCAAAAAGCAAACCTTTTGGGAGGTGGTGGCCAGACTGTTGCAGACCTCGTTCCGGGCACACCCTCACCGACCGGAGATAAGACCTTGGACGATTTGGTGACCGATCTCTCGACCGCCGCTGGCGGTGGTGCAACGCTGTCAACGAATGTTGACAAAGCAATCTCCGGGGTGCGCACCGGAATTACCGGTCTGGATGAAGGTGCAGACGCGCTGGCCGAAAACAGTTACCCCCTGGAGGAGGGCTCCGACGAGATTCGCTCGGGCATTATCGACCTGGCCGACGGCGTTGAGGAGTTTGACGACGGAGTCGGTGACTTAGACGAGGGCACGACGGAGCTCGCTGAGGGAATGGGTGAATTTGCCGACGAGCTCTCGGACGCGGCGAGCGAGATCGCCGAAGAAGGTGTCGAGGAGCCCTCGGATAGTGAACTCGACACTCTGATGGCCCCGATTAACTTCAGAGAAGACGACCAGCCGGAGAGTATTGGCTTCCAAGAGACTCTCACGAGTGTGTTTGTTCCCGTCGCGCTGTGGTTTGTCGCTTTGCTGGGAACGCTGCGACTGCCCGCGTTGAGCCAACGCATTCTGGGCTCCACGGCGACCACCGCACGGATCGTGCGCAAATCGCTCCTGCCCGTCCTCGGTACCGTGGCAATTCAAGCCGTCGTGGCGATCGCGCTGATGCACACCCTCGGTGGTCTCGCCCTGGGCGACCTGGGCTGGTCCACGCTGGTGGTCTCAGCGACCGCACTGGGATTCACCGCGGTGCACTACCTCGTGTGGCTGTGGCGACCGCAGCTACTCGTGTCACTTTCTGTTGCCGCCGGAGTGATCCAAGTCATCACCCTGGGAGCGCTCATCCCGCTCGAGGCGCTGCCTGGGCTCTACCAAACGCTGGGGGGACTGAGCCCGATGGCGTGGAGTGCGGATGCCCTGATTGCCGCGATCGCCGGTGCCGACACCGGCCGGGTGGCTGCCGGAGTGTTCGGGCTGTTTGCTCTCGGGGCGCTCTCGTTGATTCTCGCCCGCCTCGCCTTGGGTCAGGCCAGGGTGCGGGCGATGCGCGCTGCGCTGGGCCTAACCGACGCGGTGTAGCCAGACCACCCGCTCGTGGTCTCCTGCGTGTCGAAAGGGCTCTAGTTCGTCATCCCAGGCGCTGCCGAGTGCGAGCGAGAGCTCTCTCGTGATTTCTGTCGCGTCTCCGGCGGCGACCTCAATGGCGTAGCGCACGCGATCTTCTGGGATGACGAGGTTACCCGCCGCATCCATTGGTGCCGCAAAAACGCCCAAATCCGGGGTGTGCAGAAAACGCATTCCGTCGACTCCGGGAGAGGCATCTTCGGTGACTTCGTAGCGCAGGTGTTCCCAGCCACGAAGCGCACTGGCCAGCATGGCCCCCGTGCCGACGGGGCCGTACCAGGTGTATTCGGTGCGCAGGGCACCGGGGAGGACGGGCTGTTCGACCCATTCCAGGTTGATTTGGGTGCCCAGCGCACTGCCGAGAGCCCACTCGATGTGGGGAGCGAGCGCGCGCGGAGCGGCATGCACAAAAAGCACCCCACTCACCGTCGGTGCCACCATGTTCTCCTCCGTTCCTGTTGGCTCGACTTCCCCATCGACCACAGAAACGCGTGGAGTGCTGTGCAGTTGTATACGTAGTATCCCACACGAGTCGCTCAAATAACAACCGTGTGGTTTTCAGGAACCGCGGGCCCGACTGCCCGGTCGGGGCTATTCGGGGTGGAGCAGGCCACCGGAGTGGGCCATGACCTGCTTCTCCCCCGCACGTATCGCAAACGGTAACCGGTTATTGGGCGGTGGCAGCGGGCAGTTGTACTGGTAACTAAAGGCACACGGGGGCAACACGGCGTAGTTGAAGTCCAGGGTGATGGTGCCATCGGGCTGTGGTGCGCAAAAGAGAAAACGCCCCACGCTGTAGGTCTCGGCGCCGCTGGTGGCATCGGCGAACACCAGTTGGAGCGCGCTGCCCGCCTTAAAGGCACTGAGCGTGTACGACTCGCCGCCCCATTCCAGGATGATGTCACCGGGGACAACTTCGTCTCGCTGGTTGCCATCGTCTTTGAGGTGTTCAAAACCCACGATGGATCCACCGGGAATCTCCCGCCAGGAGGCGGTGAGGACCCAATCGGGGTCGTAGTCGTAGTGATCGATGTGAGAAAAACCGGTGGCATCCTCTGATTTCTGGTCAAACACGCGAAGGGCGTACCCGGGTTCACCGGATATGACCGTGGCGCTCACGGTCGGAGAAAAGCGGACGTCTGAGGCGGGCTGTTCGCCCTTCGGGGAGGCCACAGCCTGGCCGTCGACTACAACCCCGTCGATGCTGATGTGATCCGAGGCCACCGCGGTGACCATCAGTCCGGGCTCACCGTCTGGTCGCGGCGACCACAGGCCCGGAGCGCCCCACACACTCTGCTCCTGGCTCACCCACTGGGTATTAATCAGGGCCAAAGAGCCTTGCGGGCTGAGCGCCGCCTCGCGGCGGCGCTCGGCGAAGGTGGCGTATCGGGCAGTGGCCTCTTCGGTCATCGTGAACCTCGCTTGTGACTGAGGAGTCCAGGCTATGGGAGGTGCTCACCCGATGCGCCACTCACACGCCCGAAAATCCCTACTCGTGCAAAGTCGAGTCTGCAGGCCCGCGTTGCCACCGAGAAAATCGCACCTCGAACCCTTCACGCGTGGGACTGGCGAGATACGGACCGGCCTGCCATTTCTGCAACGCGTCGATCGGGGCCAGGCGTACGAGCTGCCAGTCCTCCCCCACTCGCTTGGCGCGAATCGTGAGCGCATCTGCCGACCGGCTCACCCGGAAACTGGTCACGCCCGTGGCCCAGTCGGGCACCGGGGCAGCCGACCAGTCGGAGACCTCCCGGGTCACGACCGCACCGAGCTGCGCGAGGCCATCGGAGTACTCAATGCCGCACTTAATCCACTGCGTGGCGGAGGCGAAGACCATCAGCCCCGCCTGATCGAACTGATGCTGGTAGTTCGCCTCCACGTCACACTCCATCGCCTCACCGTCTTCCAGCGGGGCTAAGAGTGCGTGGCCAGAGTCGTGCACGAAGCCGTAGCTGGTGTGTCGCCACATGTCGGTGTGATCGCCGCTCCGGGCGCGCAGAACCCCCTCTGTGCTGTCTGTCTCACTCGGTGGGTTTCGCCAACTGCCTTCGCTCCACACAATGGTTTTCACGCTCCACAGGCTAATCGTGTGGGTTTTCTTTCGCTGGTCAGCCACGCACCGTAGTGTGGGGGCCAAGGAGGTCACACATGGCCACAGAAAGCAACGTGTCACGCGACAACACGGGCATTGTCCCCAAACGGCTCTTAGACGGAATTGAAGACATCGTCCACGCCGTGTTGGGTCTCATTCTGCTCGCCGTAGCGCTTGCCGCCGTCGGTGTCACGGTGTGGCGAGTGGTCACCATCCGGCCGTTTTTTCCCAACGGAATGCTCGAAGCCATCAACGACGTCCTCTTCATCGTCATTATTTTGGAAATCATTCGCACCGTGGTGGCACGATTTACCGACGGGTTTTTCCAGCTCAGTAAGTTTCTGGTCATCGGTGTCATCGCCAGTGTCCGGCACATCCTCTCGGTGGGCTCGTCGCTGACGCTGAACCAAGGCAAAAGCACCGAAGAGTTCCAACGAGCGATTCTCGAGCTGGGGGTTAATGCCGGTGTTGTCCTCGCGCTGGTGTTTGCCATCCTGCTCGTGAGGCGCTCGGAGCGAGAACATCGCGCGGAGTCTCGCTAATCATCGGCTCGGACCACAGGGTGTTGTCACCCTGAGCGTCTCCCCCGCTGGCACACTTTTACACTGGAGCCCGAGGAGGAGACCGTGGATATTGCGATTCAGGTAGCGACGCAGGCAGGAATCGCCCTGGGCGTCGCCCTGGTGGTGCTTCTTGCCCTGTGGCTGGTGGTAAAAATTATCGGGCGCAAGGTGCTCTGGCTACCACCCGCTTACGAGGACATTCGCCCGCGGCTGCGGTTCACCGTGTTCGTCCTGGCGAGCCTGATCAGTGTCGCCTCGGTGGCCGAAGCAGACGCACTGTGGTGGCAGATCAGCACCCAAGCGCTGCTTATTCTGCTGATTCTCTCGGCCGGTTTCCTCCTCCAAGAGGTCGTCAATTACTCCATCTCCCGAATCATCAGCACCTTCGAACAGGGTGATTTAAATAACGCCGATACTCGGCGAATCGCCACCCAACTGCGCCTCCTGCGTCGCCTCGGAAACGCGGTTATTGGCATTCTGACCATCGGGCTGGCGCTGTTTACCTTCCCGGACATTCGCGGACTCGGAGCCGGCGTCCTCGCCTCGGCCGGTGTTCTCGGCGTCATCGGTGGCCTGGCCGCCCAGTCTGTGCTCGGAAACCTCTTCGCCGGTATTCAGCTGGCCTTTAGCGATGCCGTCCGCGTCGGAGACGTGGTGGTCGTAGAGGGCGAATGGGGAACAGTCGGCGAAATTACGCTGTCCTACGTCGTCGTCTACATCTGGGACGAAAGACGCCTGATTGTCCCCTCGACGTACTTCACCAGCAACCCGTTTGAAACCTGGACGAGGCACTCGCCCAAGGTCTACGGCGTGGTGTTGATCGACATGGACTGGCGAGTGCCCGTTGACCAGGTTCGCCAGGAATTTCACCGCTTCCTCGAGACGACGGATCTCTGGGACCAGCGGGTGGCGAACTGCTTAGTCACCGACGCCACCGGCGGTTATCTCCAGATCCGTTTCGTGGCTTCCGCCGAAGACTCCGATAATCAGTGGTCGTTGCGCTGCGCCATTCGAGAGCACATCGTGGAGTGGGTGCGTGAGAATTACCCCGACGCTCTGCCCAGTACCCGCGTCATCGTCGAAGGCGAGCCCGAAAAAAAACGCGGCTAATTCTGCCGATGTTACTTTTACGACACATTGCTCGATTAGAGTGACGGTGTGGATGGAAGGGATTTTCGGAGAGTTCTCCGTGGCTACGACCCAGACGAAGTCGTCTCGGCCGTCGAGCAGCTCGAAGCCGAGCTCGCTCAGGTGCGCGCGCAGCTTGAAGAAACTGACGCCGCCTACACCCAACTACGTCTCAACGCCGCGAAGCAGGTAGAAGACGCCGGCGCTGAGGCAAACGCCGTTCTCGCGGCCGCCCGCACAGACGCGACGCGTGTGCGAGACGAAGCGAACCAAGAATCTGAGCAACGCCGCAGCGCGGCGGAAGTCGAAGCAAAGTCCCTGGTCGCCGAAGCGGAGCGTCAGGCGACACAAATCGAACGAGAAACCCAGGAGAAGGTCGAAAAGGCCAATAAAGAGGTCAGTCGCGCGGAGAGCCGAGCCGAAGAAATTGTCCGCTTCGCCAACTCCCGCGCCGAAAAACTGAAATCCGAAGCGGCCGAAATTCTCAGAAACGCCGAAGAGCGTGCCCAAAACTCGGACAATCAAATTCGACTGGCCACCCTCGAATTGGAGCGCAAAGAGTCTGAGGTGCGCGACCAGGCTGACGCTTACGCGAGAAAGACCTACATCGAGGCCGACCGGTATGCGCAGTCGACAGAGCGGCGAAGCCGTGAACTTCAAGCCCACGCCGAACAGATTGTGCGCGAGGCGAAGCGTCGCGCCGAAGAAATCGGAACCCAAGCCATGGATTACGCCAAGCGCATCTTGAGCGACGCCGTGGAACAGATGAACCAGGTGAGCCAAGACGTGAGCGGTTCGATGACCGTCGTCAATCGGATGCGCCGCTCAGTGACCGAGCAGCTGGAGCGGGTCAGCCAAATGGAGCTTCCCACGCAGAGTCAGACCGATGACGCGGGGGTGAGCTCGGTCGAGACGTTCATCCAACTCTCCAGGGTGGACGCGAACATCGACGACGAGCGCAACTCCACCCCCGGCGAGGCATCCAGCGAAGAGGGGTTCGTTTCCGAGGAGGTCGTGGCCGAGGGCGACGACCTCGACGACGACGACCTCGACGACAAGGATTCTTCCAAGGCCTAGCCGCTCTGTCGGGGCCGAGCCGCTCTGCCAGGGATTAGCCGCGCTGTCGGGGACTAACCGCTGAGTACTGCCCGGTCTGTCTGATGAGCCCCGAGGGCGTCGCGGTCCAACCGCCAGGTCAGCGCCATGTGGGGCACGGTGAGCGCCCAGACCACGACCAGCGCGATCCACAAGTAATTCGCCTGCAGGTCACCCCCGGTGATCATCGTGAGAGCCGCGGCGACCACCATCGTCCCCAACAGCGCCGGAAGCCCTGGGAGTACCGCCCGGATAAAACCCGCCGCCGGAGAGTGGTCTCTGGAGCGTGTGATCGCCTCAGGCATTTCCAGCACTAGGCGCGCGGTGTGCCGCTGGGCGTGCCAGAAGCCAAAGTAGACGGCAAACGCGACGAGGGGCGGTGCGAGAAGGGCCAGAGCACCGAGGGCGACCACATCGAGGGCGTCTCGGTAGTGCCCCCGCAGCACCAACCAAATGATCGCCACCACACCGGCCAGCACACTCGCCCAGAGTGCATAGGGCCCCACACCCTGGTGCCAGTCACGCAGCAGTGGGTTAACAAATTCCAGCGCATCGTCAGCCTGCTGACTGGTCAGTGGAACGACGACCGGGAGCGCACCCGCGGGGATGGCATAAACCCACCAGGGTGCTCGTGTCGTGGCGGGCGACTGGGCGCGGGCCAGCTCTCTGGAAAAGGCGGCGTCGCCGATGCCAAAGTGCACGGCGCTCATTACGACCACCAGGGCGAAGCCGAGCACGTTCCAGGTCAATATCGCCACGATGGCAAGCGCGACCACCGCCAGGTACCCGGTAATGAATAGGGCCATTCGCGCCGGTTGCATCCCCGGCACCGTGACAACGTGGTCCATCGCGCCGTGGGGAATACCCGCGGCGAGGGCAATCACGGCAAACCACACCTGCCATTGGGCGGAGCCGCCGATTCCCGATGCGAGCAAAACCGCCGAAATGGCTGCGGTCGCGAGGGCTGCCCCGGTGGACACATCGCGGGTCCGCCGAAAAAGAGTCACCACCGATTCGTGCATACCACCAGCTTAATCTTCGCCGAGAGCACGGTAATGTAGGCGGGTGCTCGAATGGTCCTACATGGCGATGTTGGGCTTTGTGCTTCTCGCTTCGGGGTGGCTCGAGTGGGCATTTGACTTGAGGGTTTACCGCCGACCGGGGCGCCTCTTCGCCACTGTCGCGGTGGCCGCTCCGCCCTTCATCCTGTGGGATGCGTGGGCCATTTCGGAGAGGCATTGGTTTTTTGACCGCTCGCAAATGTTGGGCATCGTGGGGCCATTGAACGTGCCGCTTGAGGAGTACCTCTTTTTCATCATCATCCCGATCGCCGCCGTGTTGACCTTGGAGGGCGTGACGCGCTTTCTGGAAATCGTGCGTTCGCGGGCGACCTCGTGACCTACACCCTGCTCGCCGCCACCGGGGTGCTCGTCGCCGCAGTGTTGGATCTCGTGATTCTGCGCACCCGGTTACTCACCCAGGGGCGTTTCTGGTTCGCCTGGGCCATTCTGGTCTTCTTCCAATTACTCACCAACGGCTGGCTGACCGGCCGAGGAATCGTTCAGTACGACCCGGACATGATTACCGGTTTGCGCATCGCCTATGCGCCGGTCGAGGATCTGGCATTTGGCTTCGCGCTCATCGTGATTACCCTTGCGGTATGGCTGACCATTAGTCCCTCCCCTAGTGAACGCCCCGCGACACACCACCGCTCAAAATAACCACGAAATAACCACGAAATGGCGCGCCCGCGGGTTGGGGCGCCTGCTGCGTGGGGCGCTTGCTTGGTGTTAGGCGGTAATCGGCGCAGGTGCCGCCATCCTGCTTCCCCCCGTTGCTCCGGGGCCATTGATAATGCGCTTTCGCACCATTCCCGAGAGGTAGTCGATGGCGATGGTGCCCACAATGATGATTAACAGGCCCAACCCGGCGGTACCAAATTCTTTAAACCGGAGGGCCTGGGCGACATCGTTTCCGATGCCACCGGCACCGATCAGACCCATCACCGCCGAGGCGCGAATGTTCACCTCGAAACGGTAGAGCACAAACGAGGCGTATTCGGGGAGCAGCTGGGGTAGCACACCCCAGCGCAAGCGCTGGAGGCGGTTCGCCCCGGTGGCATCCACCGCTTCGATCGGGCCCGGTTGAATACCCTCGGCGATTTCGTAGAAAAGTTTACCTAGCGTGCCGATCGAACCAATCCCGATAGCGAGCACTCCCGCCATCGGCGTGAGACCAAAAATGGGAATCAACGCGATAGCCAAAATCACTTCGGGGACTGCGCGCAATACGTTGAAGACCTGCCGCATCGACCAAGCGATAGGACGCCCCACCAGATTTTCGGCGGCTAAAAAGGACAGCGGAATGGCGAAAATGGCCGCGATCATCGTGCCAAGCCAGGCAATCGACACCGATTCCCACAGTGCGGCGATGAGTGTTCCGGTTTCGTCAAAGGGCATCTGACCAAACATCAACACCGCCACGCGCCAGAGGTCGGCGGGCAGGTCAATGAGTCGCTCCCACTTGATGTCTAGGCCCAGCAGCGACCACAGCACCAGAACCACGACCACCGCGGTGCCGATGCGTCTCACCCAATCGGCGGGCTTCACCGGGATGCTGGGCCGGGTCATATCAACCTCCGACGCACAGACACCGAGACGCGCTCCACAATAAAGACCACGAGGAAGAACATGAGCACCAGTCCCCACACTTCACTCCATTCCCCGCGGCCTCGGAAAAACTCAATGCGCGCGCCAATACCCCCGGCACCGACTAAGCCGAGGACCGCCGACGCTCGGAGGTTGAGTTCAAAGCCGTAGAGCAGGAAGGAACTGTAGGCGGGGAGAATTTGTGGCAACACCGCGGTGTGCAGCATTTGGGGAACGCTCGCCCCACTCGCGAGAGCGGCTTCGATTGGCCCGCGGTCGACACCGTCTAGCGTGTCGGCCGTCAGCTTCGAGACCACGGCAATGGAGAAGAAAAAGAGCGCCAGCAGACCCGGCAGCACGCCAATTCCCACCGCGGTGACAAAAAGCAATGCCCACAGCAGGTCCGGGATAGAGCGAATGACGGCGTTTAGGGTGCGCACCGCGACCCGCAGGGGAGTATTCGGGTTGCCAAAGTCTGTGGCCCACATCGCCAACGGAAGAGCGACGACACCGCCGGTGGCGGTGCCCAAGATGGCCAGCTGCAGCGTTTCAATAAACGCTCGAAGAGACCGGTCCGACCAAACCTGTGAGACATCCGGGGAGAGCAACCCTTCGACCACAAGGTTGCGCCTGGTCAGGTTCTCGATGAGCTCGGCGAAAGAAAATTCGACGGTAATCGCCGTGATGACCGTGAGGACGACCGCCAGCAGGCTCCCGAGCAGAGCAAAGCTGCTCGGCCGTGGTGTCGGTGGGGGCTTCTTCACTGCCCCTTCGACGACGCTCGTCATCCCAGCTCGGCGTCGTCGGTGAGGGTGTCCTCCGCGGTCAGAGACCGGCCGTAGATTCCCTCAAATACGTCCGGTGTGCACGCTTCGCCCGGACCATCAAAAACCACTTTCCCCTCCCGCAAACCGATGATGCGCTGGCCGTATGCCACGGCGAGATCTAAAAAGTGCAGGTTCACCAGTGTCGTGATTCCCAAGTTTTGGTTGATTTGCTGCAGGTGCTGCATGACGGCGTGAGATGTCGGTGGATCGAGCGATGCCACCGGCTCATCGGCCAACACCACTTTGGGCTGCTGGGCGAGGGCCCGGGCGATACCGACGCGCTGGCGTTGGCCACCAGACAACGCGGTCGCCCGCGAGTGCGAACGCTCCAACATGCCCACCCGTTCGAGGGCCTCGGCAGCGAGTTCGGTGTCCACGCGGCTGTAGAGACCAAACAGTGATCGCCAGGTGGGAACAGAGTGCAGCCGGCCCACCAAAACGTTGTCCAACACGCTGGCGCGGTCGACGAGGTTGAAGCCTTGAAAGATCATCCCGATCTGTGCCCTCAAGCGGCGAAGCTCGCGACGTGTCATGGTGTGAACCGCGTCGCCATCGACATACAGCTCGCCCGAGGTGATGGGTACCAGGCCATTCACGGTTCGAATGAGGGTGGATTTTCCGGCACCGGAGAGCCCCACCACGACGACGAACTCACCGGGTTCGATCTCCAGGGAGACACCGTCGAGTCCGCGAGTCCCATTGGGATACTCCACCGTCGCATCGACCAGACGAATCATCGCGTCTCCCGCCATATCCTCGACCCTATGACAGTGGCCCGGCACACCGTGCCGGGCCACCATCGATGAACACTGCGATTAACCGAGAACGTCGCCCAACTCAGCTTCCAAATCGCGAATCACGTCGAAGTCGGCCGACTCGACGGGAACCAGACCGTCAATGTTGTACAGCTCGTTCAACAACGCGCCGCCCTCTTCTGTTTCAGCGATGGCGACGAAGGCGTCCTGGATTTGCTGGCGCAGTTCAGGTGAGAGCTCCCCCGAGGCGGCAAAACCGTCGTTGGGGATCGCTCCGGACCAACCGAAGACGACAACTTTTTCGCCGACGTCCGGTGAGGTCTCAGCGATGTCACCGCGGGCGTCGTTGTAGGACACACCCACCACGGCGTCACCGTCGTAGACGGCCTGCACGGAGGCGTCGTGTCCGCCGGCGAAGACTCCCTCGATGCCGTCGATCGGGTCGACTCCTGCTTCGAGCAGCTGCAGCGACGGGACCGCGTAACCGGAGGTGGAACCCTGGTCCACAAACGACACGGTCTGGCCCTCGAGCAGACTCAACTTGTCGGCACCGATCGGGCCGTCGGTTACGTCGGAGCCGAGAACACCGTTGCAGTAGAGGTAGCCCTCATCGTCGGCGACGGGTTCGTCATCGCAGAATGTGTCGGGGTCGTTGGTGATCCACTGGGTCACATAGAGCAGCGAACCATAGCGCTCCGACTGAAGCAGCAGTTCGGCGTCTGCCTGGTCTTCGGCCTGCACCATTTGGCGCGGTCCGAGACCACCGGCAATTTGGGCCTGCCCGGAGGCGAGAGCCGCAATCACACCGGCGTAGTCGCTGGGGACGAGCGCTGACACGGGAATACCGAGTTCCGCTTCCAGCAGGTCCGCAAGCGGCTCCGCGGTTTCGATCAGTCCGCCGGCTTCCTGGGAAGGCGTCAGGGTGAAGACCAACTCATCGGGCTCAGAAGAACCAGCGCAAGCACTCAGGGTGAGCGCAGTAGCGGCACCCAGTGCCGCGAGTGACAGTGTTCTCAATTTTTCTCCTTGGCGAATAGGTAGTGAGGCGGGCCGAAACAGCCTTCTTCAACCCGTTGTACACAGCCTACTTTTGTGGATGAACGGAACATTTACAGGACGTATCCATTGGCTGACATCCACCTCTCAGTCTTCCCAGTGACCGTCTGACTGGACGATTACGCCGAGGCTTCGGCCACGGTGGGAAGCTCACGGCGGCTGTTGGGGCAACAGCCCACCGCGCAGAACTCCGGCCATGGTCCAAGCGCCGACAGCGCGACTTTTTCGGTTCCCTGCAGACGCTCCAACAGCAGGTCACAGATTCCATCCACGAAGGCTTCGTGGGTGCCCGCCGTGGCGGTCCGAGCGAACCAGAGGTCTTCTTCCTCGGCGGTTTCTTTCGCCTCGTTGTCCAGATCCCAGATCACCTCGACGTGGTCGCTCACGAAGCCCAGCGGCGACACCAGTACCGCTTTTTTGCCGCGGGCTTTGGCGGCACGAATCGCGTCGTTCACATCGGGCTCCAACCACGGAACCGACGGGCTTCCACTTCGTGACTGGTACACCAGCTCCCAGTCGGGGGCGACCTGACCGCGACGCTCGACTTCACTGATGACTAGTGCGGCAGCGGCGAGGTGTTGAGCGGCGTAGGCACCACCTGGTTGTTCAAACTCTCCGCGCCTCGCCGGTGGACCACTGGTTTCGCCCATGGTGTTGGGCACCGAGTGGGTGGCAAACATCACGACGGCATCGGCAGGGTCGACTCCTTCGCTGGCCATCCTCGCCAGATGGCTGGCCAGGTCTTCGGCCACGGGTGTCACAAATCCGGGGTGATCAAAATAGTGACGCACTTTATCGATTGTCATCTTGTCGACCAGGTCAGTGTCCTCCAGCGCCTTATAAAAGTTCTCTCGGTATTGCCGGCACCCGGAATACGAGGAATAAGCCGACGTCACCCACGCCAATACTCGGCGATGTCCGTCGTCATACATCTGCTGGATGACGTCGGCGAAATACGGCTCGCTGTTTCTGTTACCGAAGTAGATGGGCACGTCGATGCCGCGCTCGGGAAAGCGTTGCCGAAGGGCGTCGAGCAGTTCTCGATTTTGTTGGTTGATGGGGCTCACGCCACCGAGAGCCATGTAGTGGTGGGACACATCGACCAGGCGCTCGTAGGGGACCCCTCGACCGGCGGTAACCCGCTCCAGAAAGGGCATTACCTCGTCCGGGCCTTCAGGTCCACCGAAAGAGGCCAACAGGATGGCGTCATAACTCATGAAAACAATTCCCCCATTTCGTGTGTCGTCATTTTGCGTCCCGTGAAAAACGGGACCTCTTCTCGAACGTGCAGTCGGGCTTTGGTGTAGCGCAGGTCACGCATCATGTCGACGATGTCGTGGAGCACATCGGATTCCAGCGCGAGCAACCACTCGTAATCGCCCAAACCGAAGGCGGCGACGGTGCTGGAAATAATCGACGGGTATTTCGACCCCTCTTTGCCGTGTTCCACCAACATTTCGCGTCGTTCCGTCTCCTCCAGCAGATACCAGTCATAGGAGCGAACAAAGGGGTAGAAGCACAGCCACTGCGCCGGTTCTTTACCCATCATGAACCCGGGCACGTGCCGGCGGTTGAATTCGGCCGGTCGGTGCAAGGCCATTCCCGACCACGTCGATTCGGTGAGACCTCCCATCTCCGAGGCATCGAATTGGTGCAGCGCTTCCTGGATGAGGTGTGCCTCGGGAGCGTGCAACCACAGCAGTAGGTCCGCAGCACCGCTAAAGCCGCGGAGGTCATAAGCGCCGCGCACGGTGATATCCCTCGCGGCCCAGGTCGCGACTAGCGCCTCCCAGTCGGCGGCAGCTTGCAACGGGTCGCTAATTCCGGACTGGATCTTGTAAGCCGTCCAATTGGTGTAGCGGATGGTGTCGTTGATTTCTTCGAGCGCTTCAGACACGGTGTACCTCCTGTGTGGTCTGGGTGAGAAAACTTTTGGCAATGCGCAGCAGACCATTTCCGCTACCCACTCCCCCGGCGATGTCAATACCGCGCGCGGCCGCCTCGGTGGTCAATGACGCCATCTGCCGGCGAAAACCCGGGCGTGGGCGCATCAACACGTCACTCCAGCTGTGAAAGGCCATCTCGCGCACCGACTCCTTCGGCACCGATAACACCCTCCAGAGAGCATCCAGCACCACCGTGCGCTCCGCGTCACTTCCACTGGCCACGTCCCCACCCACAGAAGAGCCGGGAGAGCGTTCCTGATGCAAGCTCAACCTGACGATGTGCCGGTCGCGGGGCAATACCTCCGACCACCAGGCCCACTTCGCGTTGACGTGGGTCAGGGCTTTAACCCCCACAGCCACCTCATCGGCAATCAGCGCACCGGAGCCCACCGGAAAGTCATTGAGGGTGTCATCGTCGAGCGTGACAATGGCGACGCGACTTTTTACCGGCTCTAGTGCGTCCAGTGCAGGCAGGAGGTCCTCTTGGCCCGCCAGCAGCGACTTGAGCGCCGCCGGCCCCACAGCCAGACTCACGCGCGGGGCAATAAATGACGCCGCGCCGGTAATGAGAAATCCGCCGTCCACCGGGGTGATGCCACTGACCGGCGAGGAAAGCCAGACGGGAATGTCGCGCTCGGCTAAGCGCTCTTCCATCAGTGGGGCCAGCTGGTGAAGTCCGCCGTGAAGCGACTGCACCGCCTGGCCCATGGACGGTCCATCCGCCCGCAACGTGGCGGCGGCTTCCAGAAGGGACCCGCACTCTTTCGCGACGCCCAGCAATTCGGGAAAGACCGCGTCGGCCTCCAAGGCGTCCGGATGGGTTCCAAACACCCCGTAAATCACGGGAGCGACCACACGCTCCAGAATGGGCTGTCCCAACCGGGAGGAAACCACATCCGAGACTGACCAGCCGGTCCAGTCCGGGATCGGCTGTGAATCTTTCCTCGCCGCGTCGGCGAGCTCCTGCGCATCACACAGCCCGCTCGCCTCCAGGACGTCTCGTCCCGCCGGAATGCCCATCACACCTCGCGGCACGGGCACCGACGAGCGGGAGAGGACAACGCGTGGTGGCGTGGGCTCTGGGGAGACGATCTTGCTCTCCACACCCCACGATCGAAGCAGATCGGCCATCTCCGGGGTGACCACGGAAAACGATTCCGCACCTGCATCCACGGTGAGCCCATCAACCGTGTGCCCGTAGAGCGCCCCGCCGACGCGATCGGTGCCCTCGAGCACCACCACACTCTCACCAGCCGCGTGAGCCCGCAGCGCCTGGAGCACTCCGGAAAACCCGGCACCAATCACTACCCGGTCGACCTGGATCGGAGGAGACATGGCGGGGGCGGGACCCACAGCGGCCTCGATCACGAGCCCACCTCGTGGACATAGTCGACGATTTTGGTCAACACATCGGGGTCGGTGTCTTTGGGCACCCCGTGGCTCAGGTTCAGCACGTGTCCCGGCGCCACCCGACCAGATTCCAAAACGTCATCCAGATGCCGGCGAAGCACCTCCCACGGCGCATCGAGAAGACCCACATCGATGTTGCCCTGCAGGGGAACCTCTCCGCCCAGCGCGGCGTGGGCTTTGGCCAACGTGATGGTGGCATCGACGCCGATCGCGTCAGCCCCCACAGCCAACATCTCGGGCAAGAATTCCGCCGTACCTAAGCCAAAGTGGATACGTGGCACTCGGGTGCCCGAGTCATCGACGAGGTCATCGAGTTGGGAAAAAAGCGCCGCCGAGTGCGGTGCCGCGGAGGATACGTAGTCCTGCGCCCCGAGCTTTCCCGCCCAGGAGTCAAATAGCTGCAAAGCGCTCGCGCCGGCGTGAACCTGCGCGGAAATAAACGCCGCCGTAATGTCGGCACACCACGTCAACACCGCATCCCACAGCTCGCGGTCTTCGCTCATCATCGCCCGAGTAATCGCCAAATCCTTCGAGGGTCCCCCCTCGATGAGATAGGACGCCAGTGTGAACGGCGCACCACCAAACGCGATGAGTGGCGTCGAACCTAACTCCTGAACGACCTGGGAGACCGCCTCGGCAATGGGC
Organism: Pontimonas sp.; assembly: GCF_031581085.1. NCBI lineage: Bacteria > Bacillati > Actinomycetota > Actinomycetes > Micrococcales > Microbacteriaceae > Pontimonas > Pontimonas sp. The sequence goes on along the minus strand of NZ_JAVLBO010000023.1, from coordinate 3,788 downwards.
TCCAGAGAGTGCGCCTCCAGGGGGCGCAGCCGATCCAGGTCCCGGTGGCTTCGCACCGGCTGGTCGATCACGGGGCCCACTCCAGACTGAATTTCCACATCGATGCCGGCCAGCAAAAACGGCACCACGATGTCGGAGAAGAAAATGGCCGCATCGACCCCGTGTCGGCGCACCGGCTGGAGGGTGATTTCGGCTGCGATGTCGGGCGTGACGCAGCTTTCCAACATGGCGTAGCGCTCTCGCAGCGCACGATATTCGGGAAGCGACCTCCCCGCCTGGCGCATGAACCAGACCGGACGCGCAGCCTTCTGGTCGCCGCGGAGCTGGCGGACCACTGCGCTGGACGCGCTCGCCCCAGAATTCAAGGGGTGGCCGGGCCGCAACGTCACTCCTTTAGTGTGCGGGTGTGAATACCGGGCTGGCTGACAGAGTGTCAGCTGGCCCCCTAATACCGTGGGGGTATGTCTGTGGTTTTTCTGGGCGCGGATTTTCACGACGCGCCACTGAGTCTGCTCAACCACTTTGACGTGGCCCAAGACGCCCTCCGCGAGGAACTCGCGACCTGGAGCAACCCGGTTCTGGGAGCCGTCGTAGTGGCGACCTGCAACCGCGCCGAGATGTATGTCGACACCGAGGACACACAACAGACGCTGTCAGACCTGATTTCTCTCATTGCCCGCCACCTCGACGCGGACGAATCAGAGGTCGCCAAGGTCTTCCGGGTGCTCACCGGGGGCAGCGTCACGAGACACCTGTTCGCGACCGCATCGGGCCTCGAATCGATGGTGCTGGGCGAGAGCGAAATCGGCGGCCAAATCAAGCGCATGTTACACAGTGCGCAGAACTACGACATGGTCTCGCCCCGACTACAGCGACTCTTTCAACGCGCCCACGCGGTCTCAAAATCAGTCACCACGCACACGGGTGTCGGAGCGTCGGGTCGCTCCCTGGTGCACACTGCCCTCGACCGTGCACAGCGCGCCCTCGGTCAACCCCTGCAACCCTCCGCGTTAATTATCGGCACCGGGGCGTACGCGCGGGTGGTCGTCCAAGCGTTGAGAAAACGCGGTGTGGACTCGATCAGGGTGTATTCGCGCTCGGGCCGCGGCCAGGAGTTCGCCGCACAACACGACGTCGAATCGGTGGAATATGCCGATCTGCCCCGCGTGCTCCAGAGCGTGAACTGGGTGATCAGCGCCAGTGGCCAATCCGGCTATGCACTGGGCTGGGAAATGGTCAGGGCTGCTGTCACAGAATCTTCTCGAGCGGCCCCACTTCTCCTCATTGACGTGGCACTCTCGGCCGACATTGACCCGCGAGTCTCGTCGCTGCCCGGTTGCACACTGATCACTTTGGACCAACTGCGCGAAGATAATCCCGCTGAACACCGCGACGCGATTGTCAAAGCTGACCGCATTGTCGAGGAGGCGGCCCAGCTTTTTGAAGAAACCGAGCGGGTGCGCCGGGTCGACCCGCTGATTACCGCTCTGCGCAGTGACATGGAGTCGCGCATCAACCAAGAGGTCTCCCGCGCGCGGGGGCGCTTCAGCGCCGAACAGGTCGACGAAATTGAGCGGGTAGTGCGCCGGGTGACCAGGGCCCTTCTGCACACGCCCACCGTGCGGGCCCGGCAACTGGCCAAAGACGGCCGAGAGGACGAATACGCAACGGCGTTGTCGCTGCTATTTGACCTCCACCCCGAGCAGCCCGTCGAACCCACTGCGCCCTCCGCGACACGTGACGAACCGACGAAATCACCGTCGCAGCCAGGCGCGAGATGACGCTCAGGGTCGGGACCCGCGGAAGCCAACTCGCCAGGACCCAAACACTCTGGGTAATGGCCAGGCTCGAGCAGAGTCTCAGCACTGCGCCGGACTGGACTGAAGTCGTCGTCAAAACCGAAGGCGATGAATACACCGGTGAGCTCTCAAAAGCCCCCACCCCCGGAATTTTTGTCTCTCGACTGCGCGAAGAACTGCTCGCGGGCCGAGTTGACGTGATTGTCCACTCGATGAAGGATCTCCCGGCAGCGCCCTATGAGGCCATCACACTGGCCGCTGTGCCCCAGCGCGAAAACCCCGCTGACGTGTTGATCAGTCGGGGTGATCTGCCGCTGTCCGAGCTCGCCCCGGGTAGCGTGGTCGGCACGTCCTCCCCGCGGCGGGCAGCGAGTATCCGACGGGCGAGGCCCGACCTGCGGCCACAGTCCATTCGTGGAAACATCACCACTCGCATCGACAAAGTGCTGCGCGGTGACTACGACGCGACCGTGTTGGCCAGGGCGGGCCTTGCCCGAATCGACGCGCTCGACCAGATCAGCGAAGAGTTAGATTCGACCGTGTTTTTGCCGGCGCCCCGCCAAGCCGCTCTCGCGGTGGAGTGCAGGAGCGATGACGACGAAACTCTCGCTGTGCTGCAGCGGCTCGATGACCCCGTGGCAAGGCTCTGCACGCGGGTCGAACAAGCCATCCTGATCGGCCTCGATGCGGGCTGTCACACAGCAGTATCAGCTCTCGCCACCTGGGAACCAGGTGGCGAGGAACCCACCGGTGGGCTCACGTTGAGGGCGGAATTGGCCGATGCCGACACCGGCGAGGTCGTCAGCACCTCCGGTCAGCTACAGAGCTCGTTTGACGCACTCGTGAGTGACGAAGCCACCGCGTGGAACTTTGGTCTCGAGCACGCCCAGGTTTTAGCCTCCACCGCACTGGGGAGGGCGCTCGGCAAGGAAGGACAGGGTTCATGAGCGTGTTGTTGATCAGACCCCGGCGAAACGAAGACGATCGAGCGGCCCTGGAAGACAGGGGGCTCCAGACCATCGTGGAGCCGTGGTTGGAAGTCTCCGCGGTGGCCAACGAAGCCGGGGCGATGAGACTCATTGACCTTCTCGGCGCCGCGGGGACCAAATGGCTTGTCGTGACCTCACTCAACGCCGTCGATTTTTGGCAAGGCCAACTGCCGGCAGGGCTTTTGGAAGAGACCATCGCCGACAACCCGTCGATTCGCTTTGCCGCGATCGGCGAATCCACGGCGAGACGCGCCCGAGAGTTGGGTGCCACGGAGGTGCTCCTCGCCGAGGAGGGGACCTCCCGCTACGTCGCCGATGCCATTGCAGCCGAAGAGCCGGCCCCGGTCATCCTGCCCTCCGGGTCGATTTCGATGCGCTCAATTCCGGACACCCTTGTCCCAAAGGGATTTGTCATGCACGAGGAAGTGTTTTACACCACCACAGTGGTGGACACCCCACCTGCTTCGGCGCTCCAGGTCCATCACGGCGGCCTTGATGCCGTCGTGGTGCGCTCGCCCAGCGCGGCCAGGGCCCTGCACCAACACTGTCCGAAGCCCCACGCCTCGGTGGCCCTGATTGCCACCGGACCCACGACAGCGCGCGAGATGGAGCGATTGGGGCTACCCGTCTGGGCGACCTCGCCCGCATCATCAGCACGCGCCGTCGCCGACACCGTCGTGCACGCGCTCGCCTCACCGCTGAGGCAGGACACCATTCAGGACACCAGTGAGGGCACCGGCCAGTGAACATCACGCATCGACCCCGACGACTTCGAAGCCACCGCGCGATCCGCGACCTGGTCGCCGAGACACACCTCGCCCCCAGCCAATTCATTCTGCCCGTGTTTGTCAAAGAAGGAATCGACTCTCCGAGGCCCATCGCCAGCCTCCCCGGAGTGATGCAACACACCGTGGAGAGCCTTCGGGAGGTGGTGGATGAAGCGGTGGCGGCCGGGCTTGGCGGTGTGATGGTTTTTGGCGTTCCCACCACGAGGGATCCG
>NZ_JAVLBO010000022.1:0-20221 GCF_031581085.1 Pontimonas sp. | reverse complement strand
AGGCACGGCGCAGGGTTTCTGCCATCGTCTGGGTGTTGAGCTCGATGACCTCCACGTGGGAGCCAAAATCAAACGACCTCACCACGTCGACCCACTCACTGCGGGTGGGAATAATAATCTTCTCCACCGTGGGCTGCATCAGCCGCACGTGGTAGTCCAACAGGCACTGGAGGTCTTCGGACACGGGGAGTAAGAATTTGGGTATCCCATTCATCCGGGACGCCGTCCCGGATGACGGCAACAACCCAATACGCATGGCCTCGAGTATAGAAGCCCGCAGGTCATCGGGGTTTAGTCGAAAAAGAGCACCCGTAGTCGCCTGGTGGCAAAGAGGGTGCCGATTGTGCCAATCACCACGAAATAGGCCACGTGACCCAGGGTGGCGAGGCTCACGGCGCCCGTGGTCAACGCCCGCAGCATTTCCACACCGTGCCACAGCGGCAGCGCTTGGACGACCCACTGCAGGGGCTCGGGGTAGACATCGAGGGGGTAGAAAGTCCCAGAGAACAAAAACAGCGGCAGCAGGGCAAAGTTCACCCAACTCATCTGCTGGAACGTGGTGAGGTAGCTGGTCACACTCATCCCGATGGCGGCGAAACACAGGGCGATGAGCACCACGGCGGGCAGTACCAGTAGCGCCCACGGGGAGAGGACCAGACCCAATAGCTGCATCACGATGAGAAAGCCGCTGGCATAGAGGGCACCGCGCATCAGTGCGAGGGTAATCTCACCGACCGCGACATCGAGTGGTCCCAGCGTGGTTTGGAGCATTCCCTCATAGAGGCGCTGGAAGTTCAGCTTGAAAAACACGTTCCAGGTCGAATCAAACACCGCGCCATTCATCGCCGCCACGGCCAACAGGGCAGGCGCGATGTAGGCGGCGTAACTAACCGGCTCGCCCGCCGCGTTTTCCACCTCGCCCACGAGGGCACCAAAGCCGACCCCGATGGAGAGCAAATAGAACACGGGCTCGAAAAACCCACTGAGGATTACCAGCGCGTTGGTCGACTTGGTGGCTTCTAGACCGCGACGCCAGACGGCGCGGATATTTCCGGCATAGAGGCCAGCCAGTGACGCCGGCAACCAGCGGTGTGTTTTCTGCTCGGGCAGGGGCGCGGTCGCTGTCATCGACCCAGCCTCTTCGTGAAGGTCCGGATGGCGAGGGTGACGCCCAGCACGATCAGCAGCGCCAAATACACCCCGTGGACTGCGGTCAACCAGCCTGGCTCCACGTGACCGTAGGAGACCACACGCCCCCACTGCGCCCCGTGCCAGAGCGGGGAAATCCAACCGATGGGCTGCAGGAAGATCGGTAACTGCTCCAGCGGGAAAAACGTCCCCGAAAAGAGAAACAGCGGAACAAAAATGAGTCGGTAGAGCATCGGTAACTGACCGCGGTCGGTGGTGATCGTCGCGGCGTAGGCCATGATGAGGCTGCCGATCGCCATTCCCGTCATCGCCGCGATGGGCACCATCCAGAGTGCCGAGGCCTGCGAAATACCGCCGAAGGCAATGATGACCAGGAAGTAAATGGTCGCTGTCGCGAGCATCCGCAGCAACACGAAGGTGACGTGGCCGACAACAATGTCGACCCCGCGCAGCGGGGTTTGATGCATGGCGATGTAAATCGGGCGGTATCGAAAGCCCACCAGGATTTGGTAGGTCGATTCCTCGTTCGCGACGAAGACCGCCGACATGGCCAAGAGCGCCGGGGCAACAAACATCAGGTAGTCGACACCCTGGACCCCTTCGGGGACCAGGCTTCCCAGGCCCACCCCTAGTGCCAGTAGATACACCACCGGGTTGGCGATGCTGGTGATAAACGCACTGGAGGCATAACCGCGCAGTGCGCGGATCTTTCTCTCCGTGACAAACCAGAACTGCCACGGTGACGGAGCCCTGTCGGCCCTGTCGGCCTTGACGGCCTTCGATGTGTCGGCCCTACTCATGAGATCACGCTCATTCGATCAGGCTCCGACCGGTCAGGGTCAAAAACACATCTTCCAGGCTGGAGCGGCGCACCAGCGAGGTGACCGGTTCGACCCCTTGGCCCTTCAAGTGGTGGAGTAGGCCCTCGCCGTCGTCGGTGTAGGCGAGTAGCCGGTCGGGCAGTACCTCCAGAGACTGTGCCGCCTCGCGGATCGAGTCGGCCATCTGCTCGTTTCGATCCGAACCAAAACGCAACTCGACGACTTCTTTACTCGAATACTGCCGGATCAGGGCGCTTGGCGAATCTTCGGCCATGATTCGACCCTCATCGATGACGACCAAACGATCACAGAGCTGCTCGGCTTCATCCATGTAGTGGGTGGTGAGCACGAGCGTGGTGCCCTGCTCTTTCAGGCGAAAAAGCCGGTCCCACAGCACGTGTCGGGCCTGGGGATCCAGACCCGTGGTGGGCTCGTCCAAGAGCAAGATTTTGGGGTCGTTAATCAGCGACCGGGCAATGGTGAGTCGCCTTTTCATTCCGCCACTGAGCGAATCCACTTTCTGGTCGGCTTTGTCCTGAAGTTCCGCAAAATCGAGAAGGGCTTCGGCGCGTTCTGTTAACCACGCGGTGGGCAGGCCAAAGTAGCGCCCGTAGACAATGAGGTTGTCTCGAACGAGCAGTTCATGGTCGAGGTTGTCCTGCTGTGGCACCACACCCAGCTGGGCGCGAATGGCTGGCCCCTCGAGGTTCGGGTCCATGCCCAGGATGTCCAACTCGCCGGAGGTTCTGCCGGAGACGGCTCCGACCATGCGCATCGTGGTCGATTTGCCGGCACCGTTTGGACCGAGCAGTCCAAACGACTCCCCCGGGGCGACCTCGAAGCTGATGTGGTCGACGGCGGTGGTCTCGTCATAGACCTTGGTGAGCTCTCGTGCGGTAATGACCGGATGGGGTTTTGTCACAAGGGTCGAGCCTAACCATCGCGGGTGGTTATCCGCTGAGCGAACATGAGTGTGGCACACAGCCGCAGCGCACACACTAAGAGGGCCGCCATGGCGGAGCATAAGCGCCCGGCACACCGGAAACCACGAGAGTGAACAGGCAGACTACTTCTATGAGTATGGGTTTTGGTCCCCGCCGGATGCGAGGAACATCGACAGCGCCCCGCAGGGGCGACCTCGACGACGACGGCGCCCCAAAAGCTCGTTTCCGACAGCTGGTGCCCTACCTGCTGGAGCACAAAAAGGTTCTCGGTGTCGTCATTGCGCTGAGCGCCCTCGGTGCCCTGACCGGCCTCGCCCAGCCACTGCTCGTGGCGGAGGTGATCAGCCGCGTCGAATCGGGTCTCGAACTGGAATGGCTGGTGTGGACACTGGTCGGCCTCGTTGTCGCCTCGGCCCTGCTCTCTGGCTACCGCCACTACCTGCTGCAAAAAACCGGTGAAGGCGTTGTCCTCTCCAGTCGGAAACAACTGATCCGCCGGATGCTGTTTTTGCCCATCCGGGAATTCGATGAGCGTCGAACGGGAGACTTGGTCTCCCGTGTCGGCTCCGACACCACGCTGCTGCGGGCAGTCTTGACCCAGGGCCTGGTCGAAGCGATTGGTGGTGCGCTCACGTTTGTGGGAGCAATCATCGCGATGTTGGTACTCGATGCGCTGCTCTTTAGTTTGACCATCGTCGTCGTCGCGGTCGCGGTGACCACCGTGGTGACCCTCTCCAGGCGCATTCGAGTGGCCAGTAGAAAAGCCCAAGAGCGAGTCGGTGACTTGACCGCCAGCGTGGAGCGCGCCATTAGCGCGATCCGCACGGTGCGAGCGGCAAACGCCACCCACCGTGAAATCGACACAATCGATAAGGACGCGGAGGGTGCCTGGCGGATGGGCCTGCAGGTCGCCCGTATTTCCGCCCTGGTGGTCCCCATTTCCGGTATTGCCCTCCAGGTGGCCTTCCTCGTCGTGTTGGGAGTGGGCGGCTACCGGGTGGCCAGTGGCGCCATCACGGTCGCGAGCCTGGTGGCGTTCATCCTGTTTTTGTTCATGATGATCATGCCGCTCGGCCAAGCCTTTGGAGCGATCAATTCGGTCAACCAAGCACTGGGAGCCCTGGGCCGCATTCAAGAAATCATTGACCTGCCCGGTGAGGCCGCAGACGATGCACCCGCGAGTCAGTCGCCTCCCACGATGGCGGATTCGACCCAGCCCGCACTGGCCTTCCAGAAGGTGAGCTTTTCCTATCCGGAGCGCGCCCACAGAAGCGAAGCGGAAAAAGTCGTCGCCGAAGAAATCGGCGAGGATGCTGTCGCCTCACTGACCGGCCCGATCGACCTGGAGCCTGGCAAGACCCGCCAAGCCGTCCTCACCGAGGTCTCTTTTGAGGTCCCACTGGGTGCCCGGGTGGCACTGGTCGGGCCAAGCGGCGCCGGAAAATCGACCGTTTTTGCCCTCCTGGAGCGCTTCTATGACCCCACTGCGGGGGTCATTTCCCTCGGGGGTCACGATATTAGAACCCTCGATCGAGAAGACCTGCGCTCCCAACTGGGTTATGTCGAACAAGACGCCCCGGTGTTGGCCGGCACCATCAGACAAAACCTGCTGTTGGCCGCCTCTGAGGCCGACGACGCCGACTGCGTGGAAGTGTTGCAGCGGGTGAACCTCGAGAGCGTGTTGGACCGTGACCCCGCCGGTTTGGATGCCCCCGTCGGTGAAGCCGGAGTGATGCTCTCCGGTGGCGAGCGCCAACGATTGGCCATCGCACGCGCCCTGCTCGCCGCACCCCCGATTTTGCTCCTCGACGAGTCGACCTCGTCACTCGATGGTGTCAACGAACAAATGATGCGAGAAGCAATCGATAAAGTCTCCGAAGGTCGAACCCTGATGGTCATCGCCCACCGGCTCTCCACCGTGGTCGATAGCGACCACATTGTGGTCTTAGACCACGGTCGGGTCATCGGTGAGGGAACCCACTCGGAACTGGTGAAATCGACGCCGCTGTATCGGGACCTCGCCAAACATCAACTGCTGGTGTAACGGGACCTGTGGCCGAATTAGCCCGCGGTCTGAAGGGTCGCCCCGTGGTGGACCAACTCGTCCAGTGCGGCCTGTCCACTCTCCGGTGTGACCGCGGCAATCAGGTCGGTCAACACGTTCACCTTTAAGCCCACACCGAGGGCATCGAGTGCGCTGGCGCGCACACAGTGGTCGGTGGCAATCCCCACGACGTCGACTTCGCTCACGCCGTGTTGGCCGAGCACGTCGGCCACGCTGTGGCCGTCTTCACTACTGCCCTCAAACATCGAATAGGACGGCTCACCCATCCCTTTTTTCACGTGAACACCGATGTGTTGGAGGTCTAACTCGGGGTGATATTCGGCACCGAATGTCCCCGCCACGCAGTGCACGGGCCAGGTGTCAACAAAGTTGGGAGCAGCATCGGTGGCGAAGTGACCACCGTTGTCGTTATCGGCGTCGTGCCAATCCCTGGAGGCAATGATCAGCGAATAGTCTCCGTGGTGTTCGGCGAGAAACGCACTGACATCGCGGGCCACCTGGGTGCCACCCTCGACGCCGAGTGCACCACCTTCAGTGAAATCGTTTTGGATATCAACGACCAGGAGTCCTCGCACAGCACTCACCCCACAGGTTGGCTAATTGTTTGGGTCATGCCAGTCTGCCAGGTTCTCCCCGCACTGGGCCAGGGCTGCCACCAGGCGGTCAATATCGTCCCTGCTGGCATTGGACACCTGGTTGCCACTGAGCACGATGGAAAAGGCCAACCGCTCGCCCGCTGAGACTTCGTCTTCTGGTGCGTCCTCTGGCTGAACCGGTGGGGTCTCCAGATACCCGGCAAGGCTCCTCGTGCCACGGATACTGCCGGTCTTTGCCCGCACCAGTCCTTGCATCTCCGAGGCCACTACCCGGTAGCGCTGTCTCAGCGAACCGCTTTGGCCAGAGACGGGAAGACTCGATTCGACCTGCTTCCACTGCGCTGTGTGCTCCACCAGCCACAGCAGACTGACGACGGCCTGCGGGCTTAGGCCACTCAGTGGGCTAAGCCCCGAGCCGTCGTGAATCACCGCTCCTTCCAGACTGTCGTCAGATACTCCCGCAGAGCGGCGAAATACCCCCTCGACAGCGCGCAGGATTGCCTCACCCGGGCTAATACCCAGCTCACCGGTCGGATCGAGTGCCAGTGCCACTTCGCGGGCGATGACTTCGGCGAGCGAATTGTCGCTGTCGATCAGCATGATCTGAACCAACTGCGACAGCGGCGCGGAAGACACTTCCGCCAACAGGCGACCCTCAGGAGCACGGGCAAGCCCTGAAGCACTACCCAGCCCTGAAGCACTGCCAGCCCTGAGTCACTACCCGATTCAACGATTTCTGGTCGCGCCTGCCCTGTTCGCTCCACGGCGTCGACAAACCACTGGGTCGCCCGGGAAGTGGGGTCTGTGGAGCGAGGTGAGAGGCGAACGGCGGGTTGGTCACGATCGCCATCGACTTGGAGTGCAGTAATCGGCGCGACGTAGCCGAGTGCCGCGGAACCCGGCCGCCACGATTCATCCCAGTCGGGAAAACGCGCGTAGCGGGAATCATCGACCCACACGCGCTGGATGGTCACACCCTCTGCTGTGGCCACAGCCGATGCGGCGAGGCGCTCGAGGTGTGATTCGCTGTCGTAGTAGTTCGCTCCGGCAGCTCGGGTGAGCGTCACATCGCCGCCCCCGATTAACCACACATCTCCGGGTGTCTCGCCAGCTCGCACGCGGGTGTGAAAACGAAAGTCCGGTCCCAACACCTCCAGTGCCGCCACGGCGGTGAACAGCTTCACCACGCTGGCCGGGGCGACAGGCTGGTCTTCATTAATCCCCAGCAGCAGTGGCCCTTCAGAGGAGCCATCGCCCAGTGCCGACACCGCCACGGACAATTCCCCGTCGGTATCCCACACGAGGGCCTCTGGGACCAGGCAGGTGCGAAGCCGAAGGGCTGACCCTGCAGTAGTGCCGCCCGCAGCACGCTCTGCTGCACCCTCTGCTGCGCGGGAAGACGTTGAGTGATTGTCTGGGGTCTGGGAACCAGCATGTTGCGATTCGAGCGATTGCGCGCTGCCCGCAGAATGCGCGGAGGCGTCTTCGGTGACGGTGGTGTCTGTGCCGGGTGGGTGGGGCTCAGCGTTGCGAGTCGTGCTGTGGACCAAGCCCCCCAGGCTTGCCACCAGTAGCCACACCAGGCCGGTGGCGAGTGCGGGCAGGAGCCTTCTCACGAGTCGCTCCACGCACGCACCCCCTTGGTGTGGGAGGAAATGGGGCCGGCTGCGGGACTTGAACCCGCAACCTTCCGATTACAAGTCGGATGCGCTACCAATTGCGCCAAGCCGGCAGGGCCTTCTAAGGATAACGCCCCCAGAAGGTGTTGAGCGCCCGGATACACTAACCCCATGCCTGCTAGCCCCCTTCTCACGGTGGCAGTGGCGATGTATCAGTCAGAAGACACCATCACCCGGGCCCTCGAGTCGATCTACTCCCAAGATTTCGACGACTACGAAGTCCTCATCGTCAATGACGCCTCGAGTGACAATTCGCTCCAGGTGGCCCGGTCAGTGACCCCACCAGGCCCCACAGAGTCCGGGAAACAGGAAGTGAGCGTTCGGTTTATCGACCACCCGCACAACCAGGGTTTGGGTCCTGCGCGCAATACGGCCGCTGCAGAAGCCCGCGGCAAATATGTCGTGTTTGTGGATTCGGATGACGAACTACTTCCCGGAGCGCTCTCAGCAATCGCGGCGGTCGCCGCCGAGTCCCGCGCAGACTTATTGCTTCTGGGCACGCTGGAGAATAAACGAGGCCGGGATAAACCGCTGCATTCACCCGACATGTTGACCAGAGTCGCCTCCAGCCCGGAAGGTTGGAGGCTTGGCGAACACCCGGAGCTGTTTTTCTGGCCGCCATCGACGTGGTCGAAGGCCTTCAGGCGGGAGTTCATCATCGATGAAGACATCGTCTTTCCCGCCGGGTACCACCAAGACCTACCCTCCAGCACCGAGGCGCTCCTTCGCGCGGGATCCATCGGTGCCGTCGACCACCTGTGTTACCGATACATCAGGGGTGAAATGGGCAGTAGTGCCACACGGTCCAAAGGCGAAAAAACCCTCGTGCGGATCGCCCAAATTCGACGGATTCGAGAGCGAAACCTCATCCCGGCGCTTCCGGAGTCGACCAGGCAGCACCTGGTCGCCATGGTCGCCGTCCACCTGGTGTGGGGAAACCGGGCGGCCTACCGCACCATTCCCGACCACCTCCACGAAGAGTTCTTCCACGACAGCTCGGCGGAGCTCACCAGTTGGTTTGCTTTTGGCACACCCGATGGCGCTGTCTCCAGCGAACCGCTGATGCCAGACCGTGAGCGCGAACTGTTCACCATCGCGCTGTTAAGCGACAACTTTCGGCTGTGGCAACAGGCGATAGCGACCCACCAGAGGAAGCTTCGCTGGCAGCGTCGCCTCGACCTCACCCGCTACAGCATCTTCAAAAAGTAGCGAGAGCAATCGATCGGCCCAATCCAGCGGCCCGATCCAGCGGCCCGACCACACTGGCCGGTCGCCGATGCCTTATTCGGCGCCGTCGACGTCCTCCACCGAGGCGACAAAGGCGGCGAGGTCCGCCGGTGAGCGACCCGAATACTCTTGGCCGTTGACCAGCACCGTGGGGGTGCCCCCCACGACGGGGATCTGGGAGTTTCGCACCGGAACCGGTCCGGTGCCCATCGCCCGCACGGTCGCGTCATCGAGCCAGTCGGCAAAGCGTTCTTCTTTGATGCAGGTCTCGACCTCGTCAATGTTGGCCACACCCGCTTCTTCCGCAAGCCCTACCAACTCGTCATCGCTGAGGCTCACCTCTTCCGGGGGAGCGGGCTGGTTGAACAGGAGTGTTTCGCTGTAGTTGAAGAAGGAGTCCGGCTCCAGGTCTGCCACACACGCTGCCGCGTTACCCGAGCGGGTGGCGTAGCGCTGCCCCGCGGTCTGGGGGTCCCTAAACGAGAGCGGGTGGTATTCCACGGTGACGGTGCCGCTTTCTAACCAGTTGCGAAACAGTTCCGAATAGATCACTTCAAACTGAGCACAGGCGGGGCAGGAGTAGTCGATGAAGATATCAATCGCCGCCACCCCTTCAGGGTTTTCCGACGACAGGGTGGGGGTGCCCTCTGGCTCGAGCGCTTCGGTGCGCTCGGCGACAAAGTCTTGGCCAATTTTGATGCCGTCACTGGCCATGTTCCGGGGGCCAGGCCCCTGCGGGGTCACCGAGGAGGTGATGAAAAAGGTCACCACACCGATAACGGCCAGCACCACAACAGCGAGGGAGGACTGCAGAATAATCTTTTTTTGCTTCGACTGCTTCGACTGCTTTTCCCGCAGCTGGCGAGCCTTCTCGCGTGCCTCTTGGCGACGCTGATTCTTGGACTGTCGGGGCTCGGAGTAAGCGTTCATTCTGTGCGTGCTCTTTCGTGTGTGGTCGTTGCCGATCGTTGTTCGCCTGTGGGTACTTTGCGGGGCCCAGACGGGGCTCGCACCGCCGGCTCTACATGCTACCGCCGGAAACTTGGAATACCGATTCGCACACTACGGCTCGCCACCCACAGCGGGGGCGTGCCATACTAAAAATCAAGCGATGGCGCTTGGTGACAGGCGCCACCGTCTCATTCACAACGGATCGTCCGGCACGTACCTGCCGGTGAAGAGGAGAACAAAATAATGGCTACTGTCACGTTTGACAAAGCATCCAGGCTCTACCCGGGATCAGAAATCCCCGCTGTAGATGAGTTGGAACTAGAAATCGAAGACGGAGAGTTCCTCGTCCTCGTCGGCCCCTCGGGTTGCGGCAAGTCGACATCGCTTCGGATGCTCGCAGGCCTCGAAGAGGTCAACTCGGGTCGCATCATGATCGGTGACCGTGACGTCACCGATATGCCCCCCAAGGACCGCGACATCGCGATGGTCTTTCAAAACTATGCGCTCTACCCACACATGACCGTGGCCGAGAACATGGGTTTCGCCCTGAAAATCGCCGGTGTCAGTAAAGAAGAGCGCGCCACCCGCGTCGAGGAAGCGGCGAAGCTTCTCGACTTGGAGCCCTACCTCAGTCGGAAACCCAAAGCCCTCTCTGGTGGTCAACGCCAGCGTGTGGCGATGGGTCGCGCCATTGTGCGCGAGCCACAGGTGTTCTTGATGGATGAGCCACTCTCCAACCTGGACGCCAAACTGCGTGTGCAGACGCGGACCCAAATCGCCTCGCTGCAGCGCCGCCTGGGGGTGACCACCGTGTATGTCACCCACGACCAGGTGGAAGCACTCACCATGGGTGATCGCATCGCCGTCTTGAAAGACGGTGTGCTTCAGCAAGTGGGAACACCCCGCGAGCTCTACGAGCGTCCACAAAACGTGTTCGTCGCCGGATTCATTGGTTCACCGGCGATGAACATTTTCGACACCGAATTGGTCGAGGGCGGTCTAACCTTCGGTTCGGCGACCATACCGGTCGAGCGCGAAGCGACCGAAGCGGCGACCTCGACCCACGCCACCGTGGGTGTGCGCCCGGAAGACATCGACGTCCACACCTCCGGTGAGGGAATCCCCGCGAAAGTGGTTCTCGTCGAAGAGCTGGGTGCCGATGGTTACCTCTACTGCGAAGCCGAGGTGGGCGGTGAGACCACCGCGATTGTGGCCCGCGTGGATGGCCGGGAACACCCGGATAAAGGTGACTCGGTGGTGCTCACCCCGGTCGATCGCCACGTGCACGTATTCGATAACAACACGGGCCTTCGCCTCAACCGCGAAGTGGTCTCCCAGAAGTAGTCCACACCACCGCACGAGGAGTGCGAGAGACTGGGGGTTAGCGCCACGGGTGGCGCTAACCCCCAGTGTGCTCTCTGCGGGTATCGCCCGCGTCCGTGTGGGTGTGCGGCGCTGTGTGGTGGGTGATACGCGGTGAAAGGAGTGTGAATGTCGCCTCTCTCGATTCACGCTTCCCAACCGAGTCCTGAGCTTTTTGAGCTGCCCTGGGAGTTACCCCTGCAGGATTGGCCACAAGAGACTGTGGCGGCGCTCCCCAAAGGAATCTCTCGCCACGTGGTGCGATTTGTGCACCTGGCTGATCACTTGGTGGCCGTCAAAGAAACCACGGAAGAGCTCGCCCGGAGGGAATATGACCTACTGAAGAGCTTGGGTCGCCTGGAGGCACCCGCTGTTGAACCCGTCGCGATTGTCTCCGATCGTCGAAGCGCGGAGGGCGAGAGCCTGCCGCCGGCACTGGTGACCAGGCATTTAAAGTTCTCACTGCCTTACCGGGCAGTGTTTTCTCACACCCTGAGGCCCGAGACGGCGACCCGCCTGGTCGACGCGATGGCGCTTCTCTTGGTGAAGCTCCACCTGGAGGGTTTCTACTGGGGTGACGTGTCGCTGTCGAATACCCTGTTTCGCCGGGATGCGGGAGCCTTTGCGGCGTATTTGGTGGATGCCGAAACCGGTGCGCTACACCCCGGTGGGTTATCTTCCGGTCAACGAGAGAGCGATTTGGAAATCGCCCGGGTCAACGTCGCCGGCGAACTACTCGACCTCCACGCCGGTGCTCGACTAGACCCCGATATTGACGCCGTGGAAATGGCGGGCTCCATTGTCGAGTCCTACCGGTCACTCTGGGAGGCACTGACCAGTCAAGAAACATTTGACCGTTCCGAGCGGTGGCGAATCCGCGAGCGCATCGACAAACTCAATACCCTGGGCTTCGACATCGAAGAGCTCAGTATGGCCTCCGATGAGTCGGGCACAACACTCTCGATTCAACCCAAAGTGGTCGATTCCGGCCATCACCAGAGACGACTCATTCGCCTCACCGGAATCGATGCGGGCGAAAATCAGGCCCGCGAGTTACTCAACGACTTGGATTCGTATCGGGCCACGTTTTATCCCGACCAAGCCGTCGATGAGGAAATGCTCGCCCACGAGTGGCTCACCCGGGTGTTCGAACCCGTCGTTCGCGCGATACCCAGAGATTTGCGGACCAAACTGGAACCGGCGGAAGTGTTTTATCAACTCCTCCACCACCGCGCGAGGCTCTCCAGGGCCCAAGACCGCGACGTGTCGCTGGCCGAAGCGCTCTCGGTGTATATCGACGACGTGTTGGTCCACCGCCGCGATGAGGCCACAGTGATGGGTCCCCCCACCGGGGCCATCACCCCACCACACCCCACCGGGGAACTGAACTGGCGCGACCTGGTCTAGTCGGTGTGCCCAGCACCGCGCAGGGGTATCGCGGTTTAGTCGTTCGCGGCGCGTTTTTGCCGGTCGATTTCGTAGAGGGCGATTCCGGTGGCGACACTGGCGTTTAAGGATTCTGTTTTCGGATCCAGCGGAATCGACACCACCATGTCGCAGGTTTCGCGAACCAGTCGAGAAAGCCCCGCCCCTTCTGCTCCCACCACCAAAACGATCGGAACATCGCCCAGTTCGGCCTCGCCGACCGGGGTGGCATTGTCACCGGCCAAGCCGACCACAAAATAGCCCCGTTCTTGCAGGGCCTTGAGGGTGTGAGTGAGGTTGGAGGCTTGGGCGACCGGCGCGTGGCTCAACTGCCCCGCAGAGGTTTTCCACACCGCCGGGGTCACCCCCACGCTGCGGCGTTTGGGAACGATGACTCCGGAGCCGCCAAACGCGGCCGTCGAGCGCACAATGGCACCCAAGTTCCTGGGGTCGGTCACCCCGTCGGCTGCGACCAGGAGTGCGTGGCTTCGACCGGAGAGGCGCTGGGCGACACGATCCAGTGCGCGCTCCGCCACGTCCATCGGGTCCTGGTAGCGGTAGGCGGGGACGGTGAGGATGATGCCCTGGTGGACGACGTCGGTACCGGCCAGGCGGTCCAACTCCGGTGCTGTCGCCTCCGTGATGGGGATGTTCTTCTTTCTCGCCATCTCCAGAATGTCGACGACCCGCTGGTCGCGCTGGAGCCGCTGACCCATCGTGATTTGGCTGGCGGGGACACCCGCGCGCAGTGCTTCCACGACCGGGTTTTTCCCACACACCACGTCGGGCCCGCTGGGCCCGTCTTGGCGGGTGGGCCGCTTGGCGCCTCGGGTACTGGGTCGGCCGGGTTTTTTCCCCTCCCGATACCAGTGTCGCTCTTCTGCTTTCGGGGTGGGACCTTTTCCCTCGAGGGCTTTTTTGCCCCGCCCGCCGCTGCCGACGCGTTTACCGGCTGGTTTTTTAGCTGCCACGAACACTCCACTGCGGGCCGTCTGCTGTATCCATCACGTCGATGCCACCGGCCTGGAGGACATCGCGAATCTGATCGGCCAGGGCAAAATCTTTGGAATCTCGGGCATTCATCCTGGCCTCCAGCAGTGTGGCCACCAGGGTCTCGAGGTGTGCGCTGGCCAGGTCAGCACTGCCGGACTGGTGGGCCCACTGCGCTGAGTGCGGGTTGAGTCCCAACACATCGAGCATGGCGAGGACTTCACCCCGGGCGCCGGCCGCGACCTCGTGATCACCGTCATCGATGGCGTGGTTTCCCCGGCGCACCGTGTCGTGGAGCACCCCGAGTGCTTCGGGTATTCCCAGGTCATCGTCCATGGCGGCGCTGAAGGCATCGGGAAGCTCCGCGTGGGTAACCACTGCGTTGGCGGTAACAGTGGGGGCCTCTGGCAGGTGGCGGCCTCTCTCCACAAAACCTTCGATTCGAGAGAAGGCTTTTTCTGCCTCGCCGAGGGCCCCGTCGTGAAGGTCGATATCGGATCGGTAGTGGGCAGCACTGAGCGCATAGCGGATCACAATCGGCCGGGCTTTCTCGAGCCAGTCACCGGCAAAAATGCTGTTGCCCAACGATTTAGACATCTTCTGGCCGTTAACTAGCACCAAGGCGCTGTGGACCCAGTGGCGGGCAAAGTCGTCGCCCGCTGCTGTGGATTGGGCGATTTCGTTTTCGTGGTGGGGAAAGCGCAGATCCAAGCCCCCGCCGTGAATATCGAAGGCCGGGCCGAGGTATCGCCCCGCCATGGCAGAACACTCCAGGTGCCAGCCGGGGCGGCCCGCACCCCACGGTGCGGGCCACGACGCGGTCTGGGGTTCATGATCCTTGTGTCCCTTCCAGAGGGCAAAGTCCTGCACGGAGCGCTTGGCCGCACTGGTCGCGTCGCCAGGTTCCATGTCTTCTGGTTTTTGTCTGGTCAACTCGCCATAGCGGGGCCAACTGGCGACATCGAAATAGACATCACCGGAGCCGTCGTCGCTGGTGTAGGCGTGACCGCGGTCGATGAGGCGCTCGATGAGCGCCACCATCGCCGGAATATCGCCGGTGGCTCTCGGTTCGATGGCGGGGCGGCGAATACCGATGGCGTCGCTCGCGCGGTGAAACTCACCCTCCACGCGGGAGGCTAGTTGCCACCACTCTTCGTTGCCCTCACCAGCCTTTTCCAGAATTTTGTCGTCGATGTCGGTGACGTTTCGCACCATGGTGACATCCAAGCCTCGATGTTCCAACCAGCGCCACCACAGGTCATAGACCAGGGCGCTTCGCAGGTGGCCGATATGGGGCTCGGATTGCACGGTCGGCCCGCAGACATACATCGAGACCTGCCCAGGCTGAAGCGGCACGAAGTCGACGACCTCGCGCGCGAAAGAGTCATATAACCGGATGGGCACGCCTTCATGGTAGTCGCCAGGTGGTTACACCAGTTTGTGTGGCACCACGAGCGCCGTGGCGATCGCCGCGGCACCCTCCCCCCGACCGGTCAGGCCCAGGCCATCGGTGGTGGTCCCCGCCACGTGCACGGGCGCACCCACCAGGCCACTAAGCGCCCGACACATTTCTTCACGGACCGGTCCGATTTTGGGGTGGTTGGCAATGTATTGGACCGACACTGACGCCGGGGCGAACCCCGCATCCTGCAGTAGGCCAAGCGCGTGGCGAAGAAGCGTGGTGCTGGAGACCCCCTCGTATTCGGGCCGGTCGACACCAAAATGGGCGCCTAAGTCGCCGAGACTGGCCGCCGCGAGAAGTGCGTCGGTCATGGCGTGCACGATCACGTCACCGTCGCTGTGTCCGGCGAGACCGGGAACCCCGTGAAACTCCATTCCCCCCAGGACCAGTCCTTTGTCGGCATCAAACTGGTGAACATCGACCCCCGTGCCCACCAATACACCAGCCACGCCCCCGGGGGCCATCGCGGGTGCCACACCGGCCAGTAACTCCAGGGTCACCAGGTCTTCCGGGTAGGTGACTTTGAGGCCCTCGCGGTGGCCAGGTACCGCCCGCACGTCGCCTCCGGCCGCGCGAAAAACAGCCGCGTCATCGGTGGCATCACCCACAAACTCGTCGTACGCGTGTCTGAGCGCCTGGTGGTGAAAACCCTGCGGTGTCTGCACAGCACCCAGCGCGTCACGCGGGTGTGCCTCCGCGGTGACGGCCGTCGAAGGATCCACCGGGACAATGGTGTCCACCACGGGCAGCACGGGAATGACGCCGGGGTGACCCTCTTTCAACGCGTCGACGACGCGTTGAAAGACGTCGGTCGGTGTCAGTGCTCGGGCCGCATCGTGAATGAGGACATAATCAGCTGCCTCAGAAACGAGCGCCAGACCCCGGCGGACACTCTCGGTTCGACTCGCCCCACCCGTGACCACGCTGAGGTCGATCACCCGCTCGGACTGGTCGGAATCGAGCACACTGCGAGCGAGAGCCTCAGCCGGGGTCTCCCACCCTTCCGGTGCGACGACGATGACCTGGAGTGGGTGGTCAAGTCCTAACAGCGGGGTCAGGCAGTGCTCCAGGAGTGTTTTCCCACCGAGTGGAACAAACGCTTTCGGAGAGGCTGCCTGAAGGCGCTCGCCGCTTCCCGCGGCGACCACAATCACCGAAAGGGTCACCGGCCCGGCCCTACCTAGCTTAGGAAGCGAGGACCTCGTCGAGAGTCTGCGAGGCTTTGTCCTCATCAGTTTTCTCGGCGAGTGCGAGTTCGGAAATCAGAATCTGGCGAGCTTTGGCCAACATGCGCTTTTCCCCCGCAGAAAGGCCGCGGTCTTGGTCTCGTCGCCACAGGTCGCGCACCACTTCGGAGACCTTGATGACGTCACCGGAGGCCAACTTTTCTAAGTTGGCCTTATAGCGACGCGACCAGTTGGTGGGCTCTTCGGTGAAGGGCTGGCGCAGTACGTCGAAGACCTGGTTCACGCCTTCACGACCGATTACATCGCGCACACCGACAAGGTCGACGTTGTCGGCGGGGACCTCAATGGTCAGATCGCCCTGTTTGACGTTCAGTTTGAGGTAGAGCTTCTTTTCGCCTCTGACGGTCCGTTGCTTCACCTCGGTGATGGTTGCCGCACCGTGGTGCGGGTAGACAACGGTTTCTCCTACTTCAAACTGCATTTAGTAACGCCCTTTCAACAAATCCCCAGTTTATCACAGCACTACTGCTACGATTCCGCTCCCGGGTTCTAGGCGGAAGCGCAACACCTTTTAATGTTGGGGTGTTCAGCCCACCAACTCCCGCACGCAGACCGGGCGGAGGCTTCGGCAGAACGCCCCGCGGTCGGTTAGGCTAGGGGTGTCGGACCACTTCCCCGCGCCCGACAGAAACTCTGAGCGGGGTAGCACCCTGGAGGACAGCAACCACCGTGCACGCTCGCTTTGCACCGACCCTCGTGGCGTCTGCTTTGACCGTAACTGCTCTTACCGGCTGTACATTTACCGCCGAAATTGCGAACCTGCAGCCCTACGACCCCTCCGACGGTGTCGCCACCACGATGGACGACATCGCGGTGCGAAACGCCATGCTGATTACCAGCGACGGTGCGGAGGCCAACCTGGTGATGACCGTGGTGAACACCACGGGTGAAAACGTGGACCTTCGCGTCCAATACGGTTCGGCCGGCGCCCGCCAAACCGACATCATTGCCCTGCCCGCCGATCCGGAGCTTTTCCAAGTAGGCAGTGACCCGGCCAACCAGCTGATTATTTCCGACGACGACATCGTCGCCGGTTCGCTCTTTCCCGTCTACTTCCAGCACGGCGACGCCCAAGGCGAAATCATCGAAGTCCCGGTACTCGATGGGACACTGGCCGAATACGAACTACTCGTTCCCTAGCTCCCGCTCCCACGCGGCAGGCTCGCTCGGTTCTGACGTGATGACCCCGCAGCCACCAGACGGTGATCTGCACGAGACGGTGATCTACTCGGTTACGCCTCGAACAGTTACCCCTGAACGGTGAACCCTGAACGGTTACGCTTCGAAGCGGTAACCGAGCCCTCGGACCGTGACGATGACTGTCGGTTGGGAGGGCACCGCTTCGATTTTCGAGCGCAGGCGTTTGATGTGCACGTCGAGTGTCTTGGTGTCGCCGAAATAATCCGAGCCCCAGACCCGGTCGATAATTTGACCCCTGGTCAACACCCGACCGGCGTTGACCATCAGCAACTCCAGCAGTTCGAACTCTTTAAGCGGCAGTGACACCTGTTCACCGCGGAGTGTGACCTGGTGTTTTTCGGTGTCTAGTCGAATCCCGTGGTGGTCGAGCACGTGCTGGGATTCGGATTGGTCGGCTTCCTGGCGTCGAAGCACCGCGCGGATTCTGGCGAGGAGTTCCCGACTGGAGTAGGGCTTGGTGATGTAGTCGTCTGCGCCCAGTTCCAACCCCACGACGATGTCCACTTCCGAATCTTTCGCCGTCAACATGATGATGGGGACGCTGGAGCGGGCGCGCACTTCCCGGCACACTTCGGTGCCGGGCATGCCCGGCAGCATCAGATCCAACAGGATCAGGTCGGGGTTATCGCTCTGGGCGACGGTGACCGCCTCCAGGCCGTCTTCCACCCCAATGACGTCGTAGCCTTCGCGGCGCAGCAGATATTCCAAAGGCTCCCGCAGTGACGCTTCGTCTTCAACAACCAAAATGGTGCTCACGCGCTTGTCCTCTCACGGCCCTTTGTAGGGGTGTCTTGCTCCTGGGGTGTGGTGGCCACAAACTCCGAGGGCCTGGCTTTGTTCGCCCCCGCTTTTTTCGACTCCACCACGGTAGCCGCCTCCACGCCAGAGCCCTGGTTCGCCTCCGGTTCGGTAGTAGCCAACTTAATGGTGAACGTGGAGCCCCGACCCGGGTGTGACCACACCCGCACTTCGCCTCGGTGGTTGTGCACGACGTGTTTGACAATACTCAACCCGAGCCCCGTGCCCCCGGTCTGTCGAGACCGTGCGGGATCGCCTCGGTAAAAACGCTCAAATACTCGGTCGAGTTCTTGGGCGGAAATTCCCACACCCTGGTCGGTGACGGATATTTCCACGCGGCCATCGCGCACCACCACGCCCACGCCCACCCGGGCGGGGGCGGTGGAATACGCGATGGCGTTTCTCACCAGGTTGTGCACGGCGGTGACTAAAGACCCGCGGTCGCCCATCACCCACGCTTTCGATTTGGCGTTGACGACGAGGTCGATTTCCGCCGATTCGGCAAACACTCGGTTGGCATCGACCGCGGAATTGACCACGTCGTCGATGGAGAGGGCTTCACCGTCTGCCACGCTGCCCAGGGATTGCAGCCGGGAGAGTTCGATGATGTCCCCGGTGAGCTCGGCTAACCGGTTGGCTTCTTTTTCGAGACTGGCGGCAAAGCGGCGGACCTGATCGGCGTCATCGGCCGAGAAACTCAGCGCTTCGGCTAAGAGCGACACCGCCCCGATCGGGGTTTTGAGCTCGTGGGAGATATTGGCGATGAAATCGCGGCGAACATTGTCGATTCGATAAATATCGGAGCGATCTTCGGCGACGAGCAAGACAAACCGGGACCCAAGCGGTGCCACTCGCACCAGGACTTTCAGCGGGGTCCCCTCTGGGGTGTCGAGTTCGAACTCTTCTTGAAGCGAGGTCCCGGATTTCCTCGAGCGCTTGATTAACTTATTGACCTGCTCGATCGCGATGTGGCGATCCTCGACAAAACCCAAATCGAGCGCTGCCCGGGAGGCCCGGATCACCCGGTTACTCTCGTCGAGGACCAAGCCGGTGGCGCCGATGACTTCAAGCGCAGTATCCAGCCCGTCGGGAACCACTTCTTTATCGATTCCGCCCCGACTAGACCAGGGGTGTCGAATGAGCCAGACCACTCCGACAATGAGCGCGCCTGCAACAAAACCGAGCAGGCCACTAAGCGGCCAACTCATCCACAGGTCCATAACCTGAGGGTACGCGCCCCTTCCCGGTCTATGCGAGCTGGCGCGGTTAGAATAGGAACAAAAGTGTAAGAGTTTACGAACTCCTCACCCCTCGTTTACCCCCATTCGACAGGGTGACACACATACCGCACACCACATGCAGCAGGGAGCGCAATGCGCCAGCTATTCCAGCAAGAGCTCGCCGACCTTAAAGACGACCTCGTCGACATCGCCCAAAGTGTCGAAGCGGCGATGGATCGCGCAGTGCGCGCGTTCAACCAGTCCGACGTCCAGTTGGCTGAAGAAGTCATCGCCCAGGACCACCTGATCGACGACGCCGTTCGTGAACTAGACGAACAGGCCATCGCGATTCTCGCCCGTCAGGCCCCCGTCGCGGGTGACCTCCGCCAAGTCATCTCCACTCTGCGCATCAGCGCATCGCTGGAGCGCATGGGCGACCTCGCCACCCACCTCGCGCAGCTCGCCCGGTACCGCTTCCCCGAAAAGGTGGCCCCCAAAGGCATTCGCCCCACCTTCAAAGAAATGGGTGCTCTGGATCTGAAGATGGCCGGCCTCGTTGTCGCCCTCCTGCAAGACCCCAACCCGAAGGCAGTGGAAGAAATTCGCGACCTGGACGACTCGATTGACGCCCTGCACCTGAGCGTGTTCGAAACAGTCCTCAGCGAAGAGTTCGGTTCGGGAACCGCCACCGTGGTCGATGCCACCCTGGCATCTCGCTACCTCGAGCGCTTCGCCGACCACGGTGTCTCGATTTCGAAAAAGGTCCTCTACCTACTGACCGGCGAGTGGGACCCAGACAGCGCCGAATAACTCCTCGGTGACCTGTGGCCGCGTAGGCGGCACAGGGTCTATGCCCGGGCCGCTTCCGTATCGTCTCCGCGGCTATTGCCCTGGGAGGCCACGGCTGCCGCTCCGGCCTTGGCTGCGGCGGGGTCTAAGTAACGACCCGGGGCGGTGATGGCGCCCTTTTTGTTGAGGTCATAGACCAGGGGAATGCCGGTGGGGATGTTCAGTGCGGTGACCTCGTCGTCGCTTAAGCCCTCCAGGTGTTTGACCAGGCCGCGCAGGCTGTTGCCGTGTGCGAC
>NZ_JAVLBO010000021.1:0-22017 GCF_031581085.1 Pontimonas sp. | reverse complement strand
CTCACCCCGCGGGACACTGCTGGGCAGTGGCCCGCCCGAGAGCGCGTGGACTGCGCTGTTTAGCGCGTGGGCGCTGAGGTGGCGGCAGGAGACGTGGCGGCGATCTCAAACTCGTGCACCACGTCGCCCTCAGTGGTTTTGAAGT
Organism: Pontimonas sp.; assembly: GCF_031581085.1. Classification (NCBI taxonomy): domain Bacteria; kingdom Bacillati; phylum Actinomycetota; class Actinomycetes; order Micrococcales; family Microbacteriaceae; genus Pontimonas; species Pontimonas sp. Next base: position 21,872 of record NZ_JAVLBO010000021.1, on the reverse strand, counting down.
AGCAGTGCAGGCCGGTGTCCGTGGGCCTCATAAAAAACGCGCCATACCGGCCTGCCAGCCGGTATTGGGTCCCCTCGAGGAGTTCCTCGAATTTGTGCAGGCTACCGCCGCCGACACCGTCGACGATGTAGTGAACACCGTCGAACTCGAGGTGTTGCATGGTGTGGTCGTGACCGGAGAGCACCATGTCCACCCCCCACTTGTCGTAGGGGAAACGAAATTCCTTTTGCGACCGACTTCTGGCGGAATGCGGGGGGTGGTGGACGACGACGGCTTTCCACTGGGCCGTGGAGTCGGCGAGGGCCGCTTCTAGCCAGTCGTACTGCTCAGTGAAGATATCGGGGTGGTGGAGTGCCTGGTGGGAATCGAGCATGAAAAATTCGAACGGCCCCAGTGTGACCCGGTACCAGCGGTGGCCACCCAGGAAATCGAAGTAGCGATCGAAGAGGGCAATTCCTCGCCCCTCCGAATAGTCGTGGTTACCGGTGGCGGGGAAGAACGCTCCGGCCTCCAAGTACTCCCCGTAGAGGTTTCCCACCAGGGCTTGGTAACCCGTTTGGTAGTACACGTTGTCACCGAGGGTGACGACGGCCTGAGCGCCCTCAGCGGCGATGAGTTGTGCGACATCGAAAGCGGGTTCTTTGCCGGAGCCAAAATCACCGACTGCGGCGATTAACGGCGCCGTACTGTGGCCAGGCCGGAGGTTTCCCACCAGCGCCGCACCGCCCGGGCTTTTGCTGACCTCGCCCCAGCCCGGGACAAACCAGGCGATGACGCTGCGAATCTGAAAGCGACGATAGAGGGGTTTCAACAGCGGTTTGATTTTCCGACGAAGCGACTCGCTGGTGTGATCCCACCAGCGCAGCAGCCCGCCGCGGCGCTTTGCGCGCTTTCGGGCATCACCGGCGACGTGCTGTCGGGCCTGGTCGGACGTGCCTTCGCTGCCGCCGGATTCGTCGTGGATCATCTCATTAACCCTACGAGCCAGAGGGCTCTCTCAGGCTGAGAGCGAGGCGCACGGCGGCGTCTGCCGCCTCTGCGCCTTTATCCTCCAGCGAGTCCTCCAGGCCGGCGCGATCGAGTCCCTGCTGTTCGTCATCGACCGTGAGAACGCCAAAACCGACCGGTTTCCCCGAATCGAGTGCCACCCGGGTTAACCCGTCGGTGGCCGCACTGGCGACGTAGTCAAAATGCGGCGTTCCGCCTCGAATAATCACTCCGAGGGCGACCGCTGCATCGGCGTCGCCTGCCAGCACCCGCTGGCAGGCCAGCGGAAGCTCAAAGCTGCCGGGCACTCGAACGACTCTGACCGTGGCCGAAGCGGCCTCTAAATACCGAAGTGCTCCGGCGAGCAGGCCCTCAGCGATCTGGGTGTGCCAGGTGCCAGCGACGACGGTGACGCGCAGGCCGGGGGCCTGTGCGGGGGTGACCTGTGGTGCTCCGTGGGCACTCATGCGCTGGCGTCTTCTTGGGGGAGGGGAATTGCTCCCGTTTTCAACTGACCGGGAAGGGTGTGGCCCATCCGGTCGCGTTTGGCTTCCAGGTAGTCGAAGTTGTCGGCCCCAATACCCACCACAAGCGGCTCGGATTCACTCACGGTAATACCGTGTTGTTCCAGCTGGCGCTTTTTCTCCGGGTTGTTGCTCAGAAGCTTCACTTCGGCGACGCCCATGTCGTTCAAAATGGCGGCGGCCGCACCGTAGTCGCGGGCGTCTGCCGGGAGACCGAGTGCCAGGTTGGCATCCAAGGTGTCCAGTCCGGATTCTTGCAGGCGATAGGCGCGAAGCTTATTGACCAAACCAATACCGCGGCCTTCGTGGCCGCGCAGGTAAATAACCGCACCGCCGCGCTCGTGGATGGTCTCCATCGCGGAGCGCAGCTGTGGACCACACTCACACTTCAGCGAGCCCATCGCTTCACCGGTGAGGCATTCGGAGTGCAGGCGTACCAGCATGCCCTCGTGGGGTTCACCGGAGACAATCGCGACGTGGTCCGCACCCGTGGCGCGGTCGCGGTAGGCGCGGAGGGTGAAGGTGCCGTGTTCGGTGGGAACGTCGGTTTCCACTTCAAAGATGACGCGCTGCTGGTCTTCTCGACCGTGGTGCATCGCCTCGAGCACAGACGTATCGCCCAGTACTTCACCGGAGGCAATCAGCTGCTCGATGGTGATCACCGGAACACCCTCTTTCTTCCCGAGCTCGAGAAGCTCGGGAAGGCGCAGTAGCTCCCCGTCGTCGCCGACGACTTCACCAATCATCCCCACCGGCTGGAGGCCAGCCATCGCCAGCAGTGCCACGGTCGCCTCGGTGTGTCCGGGGCGCTCCAACAAGCCTCCGGTGGAGGCCCGCAGGGGCAGGATGTGTCCGGGTCGAATCAGGTCGGTGGGTTGGGAATTGGGGTGTGCCAGCACACGAAGTGTCCGGGTGCGATCCGAGGCACTAATTCCGGTGCTCACACCGCTCGCCGCGTCCACTGAGACACCGTAGGCGGTGCGCCGGGGGTCTTCGTTATCGCGCACCATCAGGGGAAGCGACAGCCGGTCGGCCCAGTCGGAGGGCATCGGCGCGCAGAGGTAACCGGAACTGTGCCGAATGGCCCAGCCCACCCACTCGGGGGTGGCCAGGTCGGCGGCCAAGACAATGTCGCCCTCGTTTTCGCGGGCTTCATCGTCGACAACGATGATGGGTCGCCCCTGTCGCAAATGATCGAGCGCTTCGGGAATGGAACCAATAGACACGATTACACCTCCACGCTCTGTCGAAGCTCAAGCATTCGTTGGACCTGTCGGGCGAGGATGTCGGTTTCGATATTCACCGTGTCGCCTTCACTCAGTGTGCCAAGCGTCGTGGCACTCAAGGTCTCCGGGATGAGAGAGACCTCACACCAGTCGCGACCGACCGATGAAATCGTCAGCGACACCCCGTCAATACAAATGGAGCCCTTCATGGCGACCAGTTCCGCAATGGAGTCGTCCAGGTTAAGGCGCAACACACTCCACTTGTCACCCGGGGTGACCGCGAGGACGCTCGCGGTGGCATCGACGTGTCCCTGCACGATGTGTCCGCCTAAACGATCCCCGACGGCGGCCGCGCGCTCCAGGTTGACCTTTGTGCCCGGAGCCCACCTCGAGAGGCTGGAGTGGCGGATTGTCTCAGCCATCACGTCGGCGACAAATCCGTCGTCGTTTTTCTCCACGGCCGTGAGACACACTCCGGACACGGCGATGGAATCGCCGTGGGAGAGGTCTTCTAAGACGAGGGAGGCGGAGATGGTGATTCGCTCACCATCACCCGAGGCGACCCGTTCGACGACGGTGCCCACTTCTTCAATCAAACCGGTAAACATCTCTATTCCTCCTTCGCCCGGGCGGGTGTGGCAACAACCCAGACATCACGACCGAGTGTCTCGACACTCGAAATGGTGAGCGCTTTTGCGTCGCTCATGGTGTTCACGCCGATATCGTCCACGGCGAGCTGTGGTCCCCCCAGGAGCAGTGGCCCCATGGTGATGTGGTACTCGTCGACGAGGTCGGCGTGGATAAAGGCACTCATCAGGGTCTTACCCCCTTCGAGGTAGACCGAACGAAACCCTTGCTCAAACAGCTCGCCCAACACCCCCTTCGGTGCGTGGCTGTGAATCTGTTGGAAACCACCGGGGTGGTCTCGAAGTGCAGCGTCCTCGGGGATATCCCGGTGGCCCACCACCACGGCCTGGGGTTGGTGTTCTGCAAGCCCACCGCCTGGCGTTCTGGCGGTCAGGCTCGGGTTATCGATTAGCGCAGTGGTGGTCCCGACCATGATCACCCCGTGCCGTGCACGCTGCTGGTGCACGCGCTCTCTGGAGTCCTCACCGGTAATCCACTGGCTGGTGTGATCTGTGGCCGCCCCGCGCCCATCGAGCGACTGTGCCCACTTGGCGGTCACAAAAGGACGCTGATGGCGCATGGCGAAAAACCAGTGCCGGTTGAGCTCCTCGGCCTGCTCCGCCGAGACACCGCCGAGCACGTCAATGCCGGCCTGATCGAGTGTGTGGTGGCCACCCCCAGAGAGTTCACCGGGATCAGACGCCCCGTAGACCACGCGGGCGATACCGGCCTGTTGCAGGGCGAGCGAGCACGGCCCGGTCGACCCGTGGTGATTACAGGGCTCCATGGTGACCACTGCGGTCAACCCCTGAGTGTCCACCCCGCGCTTCTCGGCGTCGCGTAGTGCCTCAACTTCCGCGTGCGGGTGCCCGGCGCCCCGGTGGTAGCCCTCCGCGACAATTGCTCCGGAGCCATCGACTAACACACAGCCCACCCGTGGGTTTCTGCCCACCTCGGGCGAGCGGGCAGCAAGACTAAGCGCTCGGGCCATGGCCTCGAGCGTCTCGCTGTGTTGTGCTGTGTTGTTCATCTCATCCGGGTTGTCGTGAGCCCCGGGGTGGATAACACATATCGGGCCCTGCGCATTCCCGCGCTGGCACCCGTTGTTGCTCCTCCCATCCGGACTTTCACCGTCGGTTTCGGAATTTCACCGAATCAACCGCCTCGCACATGGCCAGTCGGGTCGCGGACTTTCACCGCCGGCTCGGACTTTCACCGACCCCGGAGCATTATTCGTTTTGTCTCAGTATAGGCAAGGCTCCCGGGAGGAGCCTTGGTCTTTACTGTTTATTGGCGAGACCTTGGAGTCCTACTGGTTGTGGGAGGGCCCGGGCGGGAGTGTCGGCCCCATCACTGCCACCGGAGCTAGGCCTAATACTAAGACTGGGCCGCAGACTTGGATCTCAGACTGCCGCTTAGCTTCGCCCCATGCCGCGGTAGCGCCAACCGGCGGCCTTCCAGCTGTCTCGATCGAGACAGTTTCGGCCATCCACCACCAGCGACGGCTGCGCACCAGCGGGGTCAAACTCACGGAAGGCTTTCCACTCTGTTGCGACAACCAGCGCGCGGGCACCCTCCAGAGCATCGGTTGCACCCTCGACCAGGGTGATGTTGTCGCCGAGTCCCGACTGGGTGAGCCGTGCGCGGGCGGGGCCCATCGCTTCGGGGTCGTAGGCGCGCACGTGGGCACCGGCCCTCGCGAGGTTTTCGGCGATATCGAGCGCGGGTGAGTCGCGGATGTCATCCGAGTCGGGTTTAAACGCCAACCCCCAGAGCGCAACGGTCACCCCGGAGAGATCGCCCAGTTCCTCTGAGAGGACGTCGAGAACCCGGGTGCGCCGGCGCATGTTGATTTCGTCGACATCGCCCAAGAAGGCGACCGCGTTGCCTACGCCCAACTCGTGTGCTCGCTGGACAAACCCGCGAATGTCTTTGGGGAGGCAACCCCCGCCGAAGCCGATGCCGGCGTTCAGAAACTTACGCCCGATGCGCGAATCGTGTCCGATCGCATCGGCCAGCATGGTCACATCGGCGCCCACCTGGTCAGAAATTTCCGCCATCGCGTTGATAAAGGAAATTTTTGTCGCGAGGAATGAGTTGGCGGCAACTTTCACGAGCTCTGCGGTCGCAAAATCCATCACCAACCGCGGGGTCTCGCGCTCAATAATCGGCTTGTAGACCTGATCTAACACGCCCACGAGGTCGTCGTCACCCTCGTTGATGCCATAGACCAGGCGGTCGGGCGCGAGGGTGTCTTGGACGGCGAAGCCTTCGCGCAGAAACTCGGGGTTCCACATCAGCTTCGCCCCCGTCGGTTCAATCATCTCCCACAGACGCTTCGCGGTCCCCACCGGGACGGTGGATTTTCCGACCACGAGCGAGTCCTCGGAGAGGTAGGGCAGGAGCGCTTCTGTCGCCTGGTTGACATAGGTCATATCGGCTGCGCCACTGGGTGACTGGGGTGTTCCGACGGTGAGGAAGTGCACCTGCGCGCTCGCCAGGTCGGCCATATCGGTTGAAAAGTGTAAGCCGGAGGCGTTTTTGGCCAGGAGCTCGTCGAACCCTGGTTCATAAAAGGGCGCTTCGGCGCGGTTTAGCCGCGCCACTTTGTCGGCATCGACGTCGATGCCGACGACTTCGTGGCCGATTTCGGCCATCCCGGCCGCGTGCACGGCCCCCAAATATCCACAGCCAATGACAGAAATCTTCACCCGGTTAGCCTAATCAGTTCAGGAGCGGTCGGTGGGCGCTAACAGCCCCACCGCGTCATAGACCCGCTGGAGTGTGGCGGTGGCGACCTCGTTGGCCCTGGCAGCCCCCAAGGCCAGGAGGCGATCGAGCTCCGCCGGATCGGCCAATAACTCTTCGGTGCGGGCTTTGATGGGCGAAAAGGCGGAGACGACGGCCTCGGCGACCTGGGTTTTCAGGTCGCCGTATCCGGAGCCTGCAAAATGAGCCTCAGCGTGGGCAATGGTCATCCCTGAGGTGATCGAAAAAATGGTCAGCAGGTTCGACACTCCCGGTTTTGCCTCCGGGTCGAAGCGCACCTCCGGCTCGGAGTCGGTCACCGCGGACTTGATTTTCTTGGTGAGGGTTTTTTCGTCATCCAACAGCCACACGATGCCCTGCGGGGATTCGCCCGATTTGGACATTTTCGAGCCGGGTTGCTGCAGGTCGTAAATTTTGGCGGTCTCTTTGAGGATTTTCGCTTCGGGTTGCACCAGCGTCTCGCCGAAGCGTTGATTGAAACGCCCCGCGAGGTCCCGGGTCAGCTCAATGTGTTGGCGCTGGTCTTCGCCCACCGGAACGACGTCGGCGTCATAGAGCAGGATGTCGGCTGCTTGAAGGATCGGGTAGGTAAAGAGGCCCACACTGGCGTGATCGGTGCCTTCTTTGTGTGATTTGTCTTTGAACTGGGTCATCCGGCCGGCTTCACCAAACGCCGTGATGGTGTTGAGTATCCACGCCAGCTGGGTGTGTGCGGGCACGTGGGATTGCACAAACAGCGTGGACTTTTCCGGGTCAATGCCCGCCGCAATGTATTGGGCGGCGGTGCGCCTGGTCTGGTGGGTCAGTGCCCCCGGGTCCTGAGGCACCGTGATGGCGTGGAGGTCGACCACACAGTAGGTGGCGTCGTGACTTTCTTGCATGTCCTTCCACTGCAGCAGTGCCCCCGCCCAGTTACCCAAATGCAGTGAATCAGCGGAGGGCTGCATGCCAGAAAAAAGACGGGGTGTACTCACCAGGCCCAGAGTAGTCGACTAGATGTCGTAGTCGGCGACAACGGGCGCATGGTCCGACCAGCGAGTGTCGTAGCTGGGTGCCCGGTCGATGCGGTAGGCCCCCACGGTCTCGGCGAGTGCGGGGGTGGCGAGGTGGTAGTCGATGCGCCAGCCGGTGTCGTTATCGAAGGCTTTGCCGCGGAAGCTCCACCACGAGTAGGGGCCTTCTACTTCACCGGAGAGTTTCCGGCCCACGTCGACAAACCGGCCATTACTGCCGGTGTTGTAGTCATCGTCGTCTTCGTGGCCCAACCAGCGGTCGAAGTATTCGCGCTCTTCGGGTAAAAACCCGGAGTTTTTGCGGTTACCCTTCCAGTTTCGAATATCCAACCAGCGGTGTCCGACGTTTAAATCACCGGTGACCAATGCGTGGGGCTGTGTGCCAAGCTCCTGCATGCGGGTGTGCATGTGGTCGAGAAAAGTGTATTTCGCGTCCTGCTTCGGGGTACCCGCTTCGCCGGAGTGCACGTAGGCACTGACTAGGCGAAGGGTGTTGCCCCCGGGGGTCGCAATGTCGCATTCGATCCAACGCCCCGACGTATCGAGAGAATCGGGTCCCAGCGAGATGCTCGGCTCACCAAGTGGCAGCTTCGAGACAATCGCGACCCCCGCGCGGCCTTTTTGACTGCAGGCGTCGTGGGCGATGTGCCAACCGTCGTCGATGAGTTTTTCCAGATCGGTCGTCTCAGCGCGCACCTCCTGCAGGGTGAGGATGTCCACACCACTGGAGGACACCCAGTCGGCCATTCCTTTGCGGTAGGCCGCGCGCACGCCGTTGACGTTAATCGAGGCGATGCGAAGCAAGGGTGTTTACGCCCCGCCGCGCAAGATGGCCTGCTTGACCTCCGCGATGGCTTTGGTGACCTCAATACCTCGAGGGCAGGCATCCGTGCAGTTAAACGTGGTGCGACAGCGCCAGACACCCTCTTTGTCGTTCAAGATTTCCAGGCGCACATCGGCGGCTTCGTCACGAGAGTCGAAAATGAAGCGGTGGGCGTTGACGATCGCGGCCGGGCCGAAATACTGACCATCGGTCCAAAACACCGGGCAGCTCGACGTGCACGCGGCACAGAGGATGCACTTGGTGGTGTCGTCAAAGCGGGCGCGCTCTTCGGGCGACTGCAGGCGTTCCTTATCCGGCTTGGAGCTTGCCTGCAGGAAGGGCTGGACCTGACGGTAGGACTCGAAGAAGGGCTCCATGTCGACAATGAGGTCTTTTTCTAACGGCAGGCCCTTAATGGCTTCGATGTAGACCGGCTCTGAGACGTCCAAGTCTTTAATCAGGGTCTTACAGGCCAAGCGGTTTCGCCCGTTGATGCGCATGGCATCGGAACCACAAATACCGTGGGCGCAGCTTCGGCGAAAGGCCAGGGTGCCGTCCATGTCCCACTTGATTTTGTGCAGACCGTCCAGGACTTTGTCGGTCGAGTACATTTCCACGTCGAAGTCTTGCCAGTGCGGTTCGGCATCCACTTCGGGGTTAAACCGGCGGACGATAAACGTCACGGTGAACGATTCGATTTCCGCTGCGGCAGCCGGGGGAGTGGCGGTATCGAGGGCACCGTCAACGGGGGCGTCGATAATAGTCATTAGTACTTCCTCTCCATGGGCTGGTAATTCGTAATCACCACGGGTTTCCAGTCGATGTCGATGTGATCATCGACCGTGGAGGACTTGGGGTCCCCCGTCAGGTAAGCCATGGTGTGGACCATGAACTTGTCGTCGTTTCGATCCGGGAAGTCATCGCGCATGTGACCGCCGCGGCTTTCTTCGCGGTTTTTCGCCGACGCGACGACCACTTCGGAAATATCGAGAAGGAAGCCCAACTCGATGGCTTCCAACAAGTCGGTGTTGTAGCGCTTGCCGCGGTCGTGAATACCAATCTTTTGGTAGCGATCGCGCAGTTCGTGGATGGTCTGGCCCACCGCATTCAGTGACGCTTCGGTGCGGAAGACCTGGGCGTTTTTGTCCATCTCTTCCTGCAACTCTTTGCGAATCGGGGCAATGCGCTCTGTCCCGTCCGCTGAGAGGGTCTGCGCGATGAGGTTTCGCACTTCGGCGCTGGGGTCTTCGGGAAGTGCCGGCATTTCCGCCGAGTTGGCGTATTCCACCGAGAAGCGCCCCGCCCGCTTACCAAACACGTTAATGTCCAGCAGCGAGTTGGTGCCCAGACGGTTTGAGCCGTGGACGGAGACACACGCGCATTCACCGGCGGCGTAGAGGCCGGCAACGACGGTGTCGTTGTCGGAGAGCACTTCGGCTTTGATGTTGGTGGGAATACCGCCCATCGCGTAGTGCGCGGTGGGCATGACCGGCACCGGCTCGGTCACCGGGTCGACACCCAAATAGGTGCGGGCAAATTCGGTGATGTCGGGAAGCTTCGACTCCAGGACCTCGGCACCCAGGTGGGTGCAATCGAGTAAGACGTAGTCCTTATTCGGCCCCGCTCCGCGGCCCTCCTGGACTTCCTGAACCATGCAGCGGGCAATGATGTCTCGGGGCGCGAGGTCTTTAATGGTGGGTGCGTAGCGCTCCATGAAGCGCTCACCGGAGGCATTTCGCAAAATAGCGCCCTCCCCGCGAGCCCCCTCGGTGAGGAGAATGCCGAGGCCTGCGAGGCCTGTCGGGTGGAATTGGAAAAACTCCATGTCCTCCAGCGGAATGCCTTTTCGCCAAATAATTCCCACACCGTCACCGGTGAGGGTGTGGGCGTTCGAGGTGGTTTTGTAAATCTTTCCAAAGCCACCGGTGGCGAAGACGACCGATTTGGCGTGGAAGACGTGGATATCGCCGGTGGCGAGTTCATAGGCGACCACACCCGCTGTGCGCTTGGGGTTTTTCTGACCCTTCTTCGCGCTCGAATCCGGCTCCATGATGAGGTCCAACACGTAGAACTCGTTAAAGAAGTTGATGCCGAGCTTCACGCAGTTTTGATACAGCGTCTGCAAAATCATGTGACCGGTGCGGTCTGCGGCGTAGCAGGAGCGGCGCACGGGAGCTTTACCGTGGTCACGGGTGTGCCCGCCGAAGCGACGCTGGTCGATTTTGCCATCCGGGGTCCGGTTAAACGGCAGACCCATGTTTTCGAGGTCGATGATTGCGTCGATGGCTTCTTTGGCGAGAATTTCGGCCGCGTCCTGGTCGACCAAGTAGTCGCCGCCTTTGACCGTGTCAAAGGTGTGCCACTCCCACGAGTCGTCCTCAATGTTCGCCAGCGCCGCGGCCATACCGCCCTGAGCGGCACCGGTGTGCGAACGCGTCGGATACAGCTTGGAGATCACCGCCGTCTTGGCGTGTGGACCCGCCTCGATGGCGGCGCGCATACCCGCACCACCGGCACCCACGATGACCACGTCAAATTCGTGGGTGTGAGTGGTGATCCCGTTGTCATCGGTAGTGCTGGAGACGGGTTGGTGATCAGTGGTGGTCATGGCTCCTTTTTCCTTGTGCCGTTTCCTCAGGCCGGTGCTTCCAGGCCGATCGTGCGCCCACGTCCGTCACTATCCCGCGACACCGCAGAACGAAGGCAGAAGCTCAGCGGGCGAACCAGCCGGGCAGGGGTCAAACGCGTAAATGGTGAGCGTTCCCAGGATGAGCAGGGCGAGGGTCGAAATGACCAGAGCGCCGTGCAAAATCATGCGGGTGCGCTCGCGGCTCGCGTAGTCGTTCACGATGGTGCGCATACCGTTTGCCCCGTGAATGAGCGCGAGCCACAGCATGGCCGTGTCCCAGACAATCCAGAACGGGTTGGTGAGTTTTCCGGCGACGAAGGCGAAATCGATCGCTTTGACGCCGTCACCGACCATGAGGTTCACAAACAGGTGACCAAAAATGAGCACAATCAGGGCGATACCGGAGATGCGCATGTAAATCCAGCCCCACTTTTCCCAGTTCACGCCGCGCTTATGCGGACGAACGGGAGTGTTGGGAACTTCAATCGTGACGCTCATTCGATCACCACCCAAACACGTTCATCAGGTGACGGGGGGTAAACGCGATCATGGTCGCCAGCCACAAGCCGAGCACCACGTAGAACATCGATTTGTGGACCCGGGTCCCGATGTTCCAAAAGTCGACCAGGATGATCCGCAGGCCGTTAAATGCGTGGAAGACCACGGCGCCGACCAGGCCAATTTCGGCCACGCCCATAATCGGCGTCTGGTAGGCACCGATCACCACGTTGTAGGCCTCGGGGCTCACCCGAATGAGGGCCGTGTCCAGGATGTGCACCAGTAAAAAGAAGTACAGGCCGACACCGGTGATGCGGTGGAGAACCCAGGACCACATGCCTTCTTTGCCACGATAGAGCGTTCCACCGGGGATGACCGACCGGCGGGGAGCCGGGGCCACCGGTGATGACGCGGGAGTCACTGTCGTCGTCACGGAGCTAGCACCTTCCTCGTTGCGCTACCCCACAGCATAATCTCCCGCAGATAACAACGCTCTCAGCTAGGCGACCCGAGTCACCTTTCGAGGCAGCTTCCCAGCCCGCTGTGTGGCGCTATCCAGAGACACCACTTGGGCGGCCTCCGCGCGCACCTCGTGGTAGTAGTCCACCAGTTGCCCGCAGAGTGCGCCCCAATCGCGGCCCAGTACTTTTCGTCGACCGGCTTCGCCCATTTGCGCTCTCAGTTCGGGCGCGGAGACCAGCCTGTCGACCGCGGCGCGCACCCCGGCGTCGTCACCGGCGGGGTAGAGCAGACCGTCTCGACCGTGATCGATCAAATCCAGCGGACCACCGATCGCGGGGGCAATGACGGGAAGGCCGGAAGCGTGTGCCTCCTGCAGGGTTTGACCAAACGTTTCTTCTTCGCCGGTGTGCACAAACACGTCGAAAGTGCCATAGACCTTCTGTAAGTCCGCACCGCGCAGTGCACCGGTCATTGTGTGAGGGATACCACGAAGCGCCGATTCGACACTGTCATTCGAGGGACCATCACCGACGACAACGACGTGTGTGTGCGCGAGGCCGCGCAGCGCGGCCAAGCGCTCGACGTTTTTTTCAGGCGCCAATCGACCCACATACCCCACGACGACTTCGCCGCGGGGAGCAAAAGACTGTTTCCACCGGGTGACTGCGGGATCAGATTTGTGGGCCGGGTGGAAGCCCTCCACGTCGACACCTCTGCCCCAGTGGGCAATGTTGTCCACCCCGCATTTTTCCAACTGCTCACTCGAAGTGCGCGAGGGCACCAGCGTGAGGTCTGCGGTGTTGTGGATACGAGAGACCACCCACCAGGCAAATCGCTCCGTCGCCCCCAACGCGTTTCGCTTGGCGTAGCCGGCGACGTCTGTTTGGAAAATTGCCACCGAGGCGATTCCCAACTTTTTGGCCGCCAGCAGGGCCTGATAACCCAGGAGGAATGGACTGGCGGCGTGGAGAATATCGGGTCGAAACTGTTGCAGCAGTGCACTCACCATGGGGTGTGGAAGCCCCACCGGAAATTCGCGGTAGGCCACCGAGGGCACCCGGTGGACGACCACACCGTCGGGAACTTCGGCCGGAGAGTGAGCCAAATCGCTGCGGCTTACCTGGGGGGCAATCACCATCACGTCGTGCCCGTGCGAGATCAGGTAGTCACACACGCGCAACACGCTATTTGTCACGCCATTTAATGTCGGAAGAAAACTCTCGGTGACGATGGCGACGCGCATCCAAACCCCCTGGTCCACGGCCCCCGAAGCGTGCAGCGGGGGCGTATGAGCAACACAGTAGGTAAGCTTTCGAACCAGGGCGTGACCACCGCGGTAACCGCGGGGTAAACACTCGGCGAGGCTCTGGTGAACCAGGGAGTACGACCGGACTGCACCGACAACACGAGGAACACATGGGCGACACCACGGCACCCTTGCCCCACTTTCACGCCATCATTCCCGCCGGTGGTGTCGGATCCAGACTGTGGCCACTATCGAGGGCCGACCACCCCAAATTCCTGCACGACCTCGCCGGCAACGGCAACACGCTTTTGAGAAACACCTGGGATCGCCTGGTGCCCCTCACCGGCGCCGACAATATCGTCGTCGCCACCGGGGTTTCCCACGCTCCCGCCGTGCGCTCGCAGTTACCCGACTTGGCGCCCGACCACCTGGTGAGCGAACCCAGCCCCAAAGAATCGGCTGCCGCGATCGGGCTGGTGGCGGCCATCATCGAGCGGCGAGACCCCGACGCCATCGTCGGGTCGTTCGCCGCCGATCACGTCATCTCCGACGTCGAGGCGTTTCACCGAGCTGTCAGTGAGGGCTATCACGCGGCCACGGCCGACTGGCTCGTCACCATCGGTATTCGCCCCAGCGAAGCCTCCAGCGCGTTTGGCTACATTCACGCGGCCACCCAGGAGAGCATCGACGGCGCTCCTTCGGCACTGCGGGTGAGCAGCTTTGTCGAAAAGCCCGACTTCGCGACCGCCAGCGACTACGTCGAATCGGGCGATTACCTGTGGAACGCGGGGATGTTCATCGCGAAAGCCTCCGTGTTGCTCGCTCGGATGGCAGAGGAGAAACCCGAACTGGTCGAAGCCCTTCGTGAGATGGCTTCCTCCTGGGACACCACAGAGCGCGACCGGGTCACCGACCGGTTGTGGCCGGAGCTCGAAAAGATTGCCATCGACTACGCCGTGGCGGAGCCAACGGCGGCAGCCGGCGGCATGGTGGTCATTCCCGGCGACTTTGGCTGGGACGATGTGGGTGATTTTGCCGCGCTCGCCAGAATGCACTCCAAAGGCCCCGGCGACCTAGCCATCCTCGGCGATAACACCATGGTTCTCTCCGATAGCGCCACCGGGATTGTGGTGAGCCAATCGACCCGGCTGGTGACCGTGGTGGGCCTCGACGACATTGTCGTCGTCGACACCCCCGATGCCCTGCTGGTGACGTCGAAGGCGCACGCCCAGCGCGTGCGAGCATTAGTGGACATGTTGAACCAGCAAGATCGCGGAGGAGTTCTGTGAGCGACGCGCTACGAAGCCTCGCCCACCGGCACATGCACCGACCCACCGTGGAACTGGTGGAGGGCGTGGGTCGAGAGGGCGTGTTGAATGCGCTCGGCGGTAAGAAGAACACGGGTATCGAACTGGGTGTCGCGGCGGGAAGTTTTTCCGCGAAGATGACCGAGTCCGGCAAATTCGACAAAGTATTCGGCGTCGACACGTACGACGATTACTACCACCACATCGACGAATACCGCGAGGCACTCAGCGCTGTGGGCCTGGCCACCAATTACTCGCTGCTGCGGATGACCTTCGACGAGGCACGCGAGTTATTTCCCGACGAGTTTTTCGACTTTGTCTACGTCGACGGCTTTGCCCACACCGGCCAAGAGGGAGGACAGACCCTGGCCGATTGGTTTCCCACCGTCAAAGTCGGCGGGGTGATGGCCGGTGACGACTACCACGACGATTGGCCACTGGTGCAGTGGGCGGTCAACGACTTTGCTCACGCGTTGGGCGTCGAGCTGAAGCAGACCGAGCGCACCGAAAATCACAGCTACAACCGCTACCCGTCCTGGTTCTTTGTCAAGACCTCTGAATCGACGGCCCGTGTGTATGAACCCCACCCCGAATTGGTGCGCGTCGCCACCGAAGAAAAACTGCGTATCGCCAGGCACCGTCTGGCCAAAACGAGAAAGCGCGCGAGAAAAAACCTCGCCCGGAAGCTTTTGGGCCGCCGTTAAGTAACAGCTTGGATACGGTCTGGCCTCAGCGCTCCAGGCAGCGCCGACAATCGTTCACCCGCGCGTAAGATGTGGTTCACAACACGTCCGGCACTGCCCTTCATCTCACGACAGATGACACACTGGCTCGCCTTGGACACCATTCACGTATGAGAGGAAATCCCCAACACATGGCAACACTTACCAAGAAGACCCTCGCGGGCTTCGCAGCGGCAGGAGCGATGGCTCTTGTTCTCTCCGGCTGTGCCGGTGGATCCGCTGAGGTCGCCGAAGAGGCGACCGACGAACCAGCCGAAACAGAAGAAACGGCCGAAGCACCCGAGGAGCTCGACTTCCTCGCCTGCGCCGTTTCTGACGAGGGAAGCTGGAACGACAAATCCTTCAACGAAGCCGTGTATGACGGCTTGCAGCAGGCCGAAGCCGAACTGGGCGTTCAGGTCGCTGAAGCAGAGTCGAACACTCCCGAAGACTTCGCCCCGAACCTCCAGGCCATGGTTGACGCCGACTGTGACGTCATCTTCGGTGTCGGTTTCGGGTTGATCGAAGACATCAACGCGTCGGCAACAGCCAACCCCGACAAGTCCTTCGTGACCGTCGATGGTTCGAGTGAAGGTCAAGAAAACCTCAAGCCCGTTCAGTACCGCATGAATGAGTCGAGCTACCTCGCCGGTTACCTGGCGGCTGCCTACTCCACCACCAAGACCGTGGGCACCTACGGCGGAATGCAGATTCCGTCCGTCACGGACTTCATGGACGGCTACTACTACGGCGCGATGGCCTACGCCGAAGAAACCGGCGAAGAGGTCACCGTTGTGGGCTGGAACCCGATGGAAGAAACCGGTGACTTCATCGGTGACTTCGTCCCCAACTCCGCCACCTCCAAGTCGATCGCTGCCAGCCAGCTCGAAGATGGCGCCGACGTGATCTTCCCCGTGGGCGGCGACCAGTTCGGTGCCACCTCGGAGGCAATCTCTGAGGCGGGCGCAGAGGCCGTCATGATCGGTGTCGACAAGGACATCGCGCTCACCTCGCCGGAGTACGCACCTTACGTGCTGACCTCCGCGGAGAAGCGCATGACCTCGGCCACCTTCGACATCGTCTCTGACCTCTCCGGTGGTTCGGAGTTCTCGAGCGAGCCCTACATCGGGACGCTGGAAAACGACGGAACGGACCTGTCTCCGTTCTACGAGTTCGACAGTGAAGTGTCGCAGGAAACCAAAGATCGCCTTGTGGAAATCAAACAGGGCATCATCGATGGTGACATCGACCCGCTTTCCTAAGTAAACAGCTCCACACGATGGCCCCCGGAATCCCCGGGGGCCATCGTCATTCCTGGACACCGCGTGGGGCGAGGTCTGCCCCGGGGTGTGGGAAGGCCCGGTGGCGCACTGGGCTGTGACCTGCGCTCGAATCGGCGCGGATTTTTCCCGGGTTCGATGGGCGTAACATAATCCCAGCGTTGAGGCCGGAGGGAGGGGCAAATCGTGAAGCTCGAACTGCGCGGGATGTCGAAGCGTTTTGGCGCTGTCGTCGCCAACGACGACATTTCCCTCACCGTGAACCCCGGCGAAATCCTCGGCCTGTTAGGCGAGAACGGTGCCGGTAAGTCCACGCTGATGAACCTGCTCTACGGCCTCTACCAGGCCGACTCCGGCGACATCCTTCTCGACGACGAGGTGGTGTCTTTTAAGGGCCCCGGTGACGCGATGGCGGCCGGCATCGGTATGGTCCACCAACACTTCATGTTGATTCCGGTATTTAGCGTGGCCGAAAACGTCATCCTCGGCCACGAACCGACGGGGGCGTTTGGTGCACTGGATCTCGATAGCGCCAGAGCGCTCGTTCGCGACATTTCCGAGCGTTTTGGGTTTAACGTCGACCCGGATTCGCTCGTCGAAGACCTTCCCGTGGGTGTCCAACAGCGGGTAGAAATCATTAAAGCGCTCGCGCGTAACGCGGAAGTCTTGGTACTCGACGAACCGACCGCGGTCCTCACACCCCAAGAAACCGATGAGCTGATGGACATCATGCGCCAGCTCGCCAGCGAGGGCACCAGCATCGTCTTCATTACCCACAAGCTTCGGGAAGTCAAAGACGTCTGCGATCGAATCGTCGTGATTCGATCCGGCCGTGTCGTAGAGAGCACATCACCCGAGACGTCACTGGACCAGTTGGCCTCGCTGATGGTGGGCCGTGAAGTGGACCTCTCGGTCGATAAAACCCCGGCTCGCCCGGGCGAGGTCGTGTTATCGGTGTCCGATTTGACGGTGATTGATGAGCGCAACCAGAAGGTGTTGGACGGGGTGAGCTTCGAGGTGCGCTCCGGTGAAATCCTCGCCATTGCCGGAGTGCAGGGAAATGGTCAAACGGAGTTGGCCCAGGCTGTGTTGGGGTTACTCGAATCCGCCGAGGGGGTCATCGCGTTGGCGGGGGTCGACATCACCCGGGACCGCGTCCGCCAGGTGCTGGATAAAGGGGTGGGCTTTATCCCCGAGGATCGAAAGCGCGATGGTTTGGTCGCCGAGTTCACAATCGCCGAGAACTTTATGCTCAACGGCTACCACCAGGCCCCGTGGGCACAGGGCATCTCCATTGATTTAGACGCGCGGGCGAAGCGCTCCGACGAGCTCATCGCCTCGTATGACGTGCGCACCCCCTCGGCGGAGACCCTGGTGAAGAACCTCTCCGGCGGTAATCAACAAAAAGTGGTGGTCGCCAGGGAGCTAAGCCGCGACCTCACCATCCTGGTTGCCGCCCAGCCCACTCGCGGTGTGGACGTCGGGTCAATCGAATTTATTCACGAACAGATCATCGCGACCAGGGACCGCGGGATTCCCGTCATTATTGTCTCCAGTGAACTCGACGAAGTGTATGCGCTGGCCGACCGGATTGCCGTGATGTATCGCGGGAAGATTGTCGACGTGGTGGGACCGGAAACCCCCCGAGAACAGCTCGGCCAGTTGATGGCGGGGGTTTCCCAGGGTGCACAGGAGAGTGTCTCGTGACCATTGTGCGAGAAATCCTCGCCACCAGTGCGACCCGGATCGTGGCGGCCATCGTGTTGGGCTTTGTCATCGGGTCGCTCTTTATTTTCTTCTCCGCGGAAGATTTCATCGACGGTGTCGCCGCCGGTGATGCCGGGCTCGCGATCGCCGGCGGGCTGGGGGCCATCGTGGACGGCTATTCGGCGCTGTTTCGAGGCTCGGTCGTCAACCTGCGCGCTGAAGGCCTTGTCGACATGATGAAGCCGATCACCGAAACCATCCGCTTCGCCGGTCCGCTCATTGCCGCCGGTTTGGGAATCTCGCTGGGTTTCCGAGTGGGACTGTTCAACATCGGCGGTAACGGACAAATGATGTTTGGCATCTTGTGGGGCACGTTTGTCTCCACCCGGATGGATCTCCCGTTTGGCCTTCACCTGCTGGTTGCCGTGTTGGCCACGATCCTGGGATCGGCCATGTTGGGCGCCTTCGTGGGGTATCTGAAAGCGCGGACGGGTGCCCACGAGGTGATCCTCACCATCATGTTGAACTACATTTCGATCTACCTGTTCACCTGGTTCATTAGGACCCCTGGACTTCTCAAAGACCCCGAATCGGGGGGCACGCCGCGGGCACCCGCACCGGCCGAAACGGCACAACTACCGGCACTGTTTCCCGAGACCTACAGCCTCCACGCGGGGGTGTTTTTGGTGGCCCTGGCGGTCTGGTTCTACTGGTGGCTCATGGAGCGCTCCACCATTGGCTATCGCTTTCGCATGGTCGGGTTTAACCCGCACGCGGCACGAAGCGCGGGGATCAACGTCGAGCGAACCTACGTAGCGGCACTGTTCGCCTCCGCGGCACTGGTCGGGGTGGGAGCAGCACACCAATCATTGGGCCTCACGACGGGCTTTACCCAGACGATTCACGCAGGAATCGGTTTTGACGGCATCACCGTGGCACTGCTGGGTGGGGGCAACGCAATCGGCATCCTCTTCGCCGGTCTCCTCTTTGGTGCCTTCAAAGCCGGTGGTCCACAGATGCAGGTCATCGGGGTCTCTCCCGAAGTACTGGCGATCGTCCAGGGTGCAATCGTCTTGTTCATCGCGGCACCGCCGCTGATTCGCGCTATCTTCCGACTCCCGGCGGTGTCCTCAACGCCGTCACTGGATCGGCTCAGACGGCGAGTTCTGCGTGAGGAGGAGACGAAATGAGCGACTCACGCGTCGAAGTCACCCCCGGCATGTTTTCGCTCGCCGAAGAAAAAGTCAGTTGGCGCTCCACCATCGTGATGGCGGGTTTCGCCCTGCTGGTGTTGGTGGTCTTTGGACTATTCGGCAGTGACGAATTGGTGACCTACCGGCTGACCGCCGACGATGCCAGTTTCCCGCTTCCCCCCTTTATCGTCGCCTCCAACACCATCAACATCGTGGCGGGGGTAGTACTGCTGGCGATGACCGCACTGGCCGCCCGGTGGGTCTCTGGCAACACGGTGGTGCCGCTGTGGTGGATTGTCCTTTTTGGGGCGATTGCGCTGTTTGGCCTGTTGGGCTGGTTAGCCGCCGGTGACACCGTGCCCCTGGTGTTTTTGTTGAGCAATGCGCTGATCTTGGCCGTGCCGATCATATTCGGCGGTCTCTCCGGGGTGATGTCGGAGCGCGTGGGTGTGGTCAACATCTCCATCGAAGCCCAACTCCTCGCCGGTGCGTTTGTCGGAGCGGTCGTCGGAACACTGACGGGAAACCTCTACGTCGCCGTGTTGGCCGCAATGGTGGCCGGCATGTCACTGGGCATGGTCTTAGCCGTGTTTTCGGTCAAATATTTGGCCGACCAAATCATCGTCGGCGTGGTCTTAAACGTCCTGGTCATCGGGATCACCAACTTCCTGTATTCGCAGTGGTTGGTCACCGACAGCAACGCCTATAACTTCCCCGGGACGCTCGACATTTTTGCCCTGCCCTTGCTCTCCGACATTCCGATTATTGGCCCGGTCCTCTTTGATAACCGCATCACCGTCTTTGCGGTGTTTCTCGCCGTGCCGCTGCTGTGGTGGATTCTCTTTCGCAGTCGGATCGGCCTTCGGGGCCGATCCGTCGGCGAATATCCACTGGCGGCAGACACCGTGGGAATCAACGTCACGCGGACACGGTTTTGGTGGGTGGGCTTGGGGGGCCTCCTCGCGGGACTCGGTGGTGCAGCCCTGACCATTGGAAACGTGGGGGCGTTTGGAAAAGAAATGACCGCCGGGCAAGGCTTTATCGCGCTCGCGGTGGTCATTTTGGGCCGCTGGCACCCGGTCTACATGGCCGCGGCCGCGCTGCTCTTTGGCTTTAGCATCATCCTTCGGGTCTGGGCCAACCAGGTGAGTCCCGGCATACCGACCGACTTTATTTTGATGGTGCCCTACCTCGTCACACTGATCGCGGTGGTGGGTTTTGCCGGTCGAGTCCGCTCGCCTGCATCAGTGGGCAAGCCCTATGTGAAAGAGTGAGACCACGATGACTGACGTGGACTGGGCGGCTCTTCGAGACATCGCCACCGGCGCCATGCGCCGGGCCTATGCGCCGTATTCGAACTACCCGGTCGGCGCCGCGGCCATCGTCGATGACGGTCGAATCGTCGCCGGCTGCAACGTCGAAAACGCCTCCTACGGTGTCACCCTCTGCGCAGAGTGTTCGCTGGTGTCCCAACTGGCGATGACCGGCGGCGGGAAACTCGTCGCGTTCACCTGCGTGGACGGAAAAGGCGACGTGTTGATGCCCTGTGGTCGCTGTCGGCAGTTGCTCTACGAACACTCGAGTGACGACATGGTGTTAGAGACGATCTCCGGTATTCGCACAATCGATGAGGTGTTGCCCGATGCCTTTGGACCACGACAGTTAAGGAACGACCAGCAATGAGCCACACCCTGCCCGGCACCGATATCGCCATCGAGTCGCTGCCGAAAATTTCCCTCCACGACCACCTCGATGGCGGGCTTCGCCCGCAGACGATCATCGACCTGGCCGGTGAGGAGGGAATCGAGCTTCCCGAGACCGACGCAGAAGCCCTCGGGAAGTGGTTTGCCGACCAATCCAATTCCGGGTCCCTGGTCGAATACTTGAAAACGTTCGACGTGACCACGAGTGTCATGCAGACCTCCGCTGGCCTCACACGTATTGCCCGCGAGTTCGTTGAAGACCTGCACTCAGACGGCGTCATTTGCGGTGAAATTCGCTGGGCACCCGAGCAGCACCTTCGCAAAGGCTTGAGCCTCGACGATGCCGTCTCGGCTGTGCAAGCGGGCATCGATGAAGCCGTGTCGGCGATCGAAGCCGGTGGCAGCACAATCTGGATTGGTCAGCTCATTTCCGCCATGCGCCAGGCCGATAACGGTCTCGACATTGCCACACTCGCGCTTCGACACCGAGACAGCGGTGCGGTCGGGTTCGATATCGCCGGTCCAGAAGCCGGGTTCCCGCCCTCCAGGCTGCAGGAGGCCTTCGACCTACTCGCCTCCGAGTTCTTCCCCGTCACCGTCCACGCCGGGGAGGCCGACGGGATAGAGAGCATTCGAAGTGCCCTCATCGACGGCCGCGCGCTTCGCCTCGGACACGGGGTGCGCATCGTCGAAGACATGAACGTCCACGAAGACGGTGAGGCGATGACCGTCGAGCTGGGCAGCGTGGCCACCTGGGTGCTGGATCGAGGAATCGCGCTCGAGACGAGCCCGTCGTCGAATCTCCAGACCGGCGCAATCGGAGCCGAGAGGGTGCTGGCTGAACACCCCTTCGATCTTCTCTATCGACTCGGGTACTCGGTCACCGTGAACACCGACAACCGACTGATGAGCAACACCACGCTCTCCAAAGAGCTGTCGCTCCTCGCCGAGACGTTTGGCTACGACGCCGACGATCTGTTGGCGTTTCAAATAAACGCCGCGCACGCGGCGTTTGTGTCCCGGGCCGATAAAGACGACATCATCGACACCCTGATTTCAGGCTTCGAAAAGATTTAGTGCGGCAGCCTGCGCAGGCCTGCCACCAGGTCTTGCGCGGTTTTTACCGGGCAGGACATGTGACGAAGCTCGCGCATTG